>NZ_JAPWCA010000012.1:0-60516 GCF_041433725.1 Gemella sp. 27098_8_155 | reverse complement strand
TAATATTACTTTGATGTAGTAAATGAAGAAGCACTCTTGATGAAAATCAGGAGTGCTTTTTTGTCTCTTTGTCGAGTTCGGGGTATGGAAAAATTCTGATTATAGATTTCGAGTTTTGAAACTTTAACATATCTATAGTACATTTATGTTTCATTTTGTAAAATAATACTATTAAAATTGAGAGGTGTAATATGTTAAAAAATATATTAGATAATGTTCTATCTTCAGGGAGTAATGGATCTGATGACAAAATTAAAGAATTACTTAATAGTATTATAGGTAGTAATCAAGTTCCATCTTTTGTTGGTGATATTTTAAATAAGGCGCTTGAGAAATTAAATCAAGGACAAGGAGCAGGTTTAGTGTCGCCAATGATTAATAAAGCTCTGGAATCATATTCAAAAGATAATTCACTGACTCCAGATATGAATGAATTATTTAAACTTACAAGTAACAATGGAATTAGTGATATTGCAGGGAATATTATTAATAAATTAATTAAAAAATAATATAGAAAAAAAGAAGCCAGAGTTCATGGCTTCTTTTCGTATTTAATTAGCATAACCTATGCTAGCAAGTCTCTCCACCTCAAGATGAACCAGCTCCTGCTGTACACCCGTAACAATGCATACCTGTAACGATTCTACGTACACCTGTATGATTATCTACAAGCTGACTCACATGATTGATTTCTCCAGAGATTTTTAGTTTTTCAATATAATTAAAGTCGCAATCATATAAAGATCCATCCGGACCAACAGAAATCATGTTTCTGCACATTAGCCCTGGTAGTGTTGCAGGATTATATGCTTTATATAGTTTATTCATATATCCTTCGTAAAGATCTTCTCTATGAAGAAATTCAGAGAATCTACCTATTGGATTATTTGTTATAGCGAATAAATTATTAAAGACAATCTCAAAATTGTCATATAGTTTTTTCTTATAAGTTTTTTCTAGTGCTTCTTGTTTAGGAGGTAAAAACGCTCCATTTGGATTATAAACTAGGTTTAATACTAGATCTTCTTCTTTACCGTAACCTAGTTCATTAAGTCTTCTCAGTACTTCTATTGACTTTGGAAAAACACCTTTACCACGTTGCTTAGCGACAACTTTTTCGTTATAGTAGGGTAATGAGGCTACTACTTGAACTTTTAAATTACGATATAGTTCTGGTATGTCTCTATATGCTGGAACATCAAGGATAATTAGGTTTGTTCTTACAATTATAGTTTTTGCATACTGTGAGATTTCTTTTAAAAACCATCTGAAATTAGGGTTCATCTCAGGAGCTCCGCCAGTGATATCCATTGTTTTATACTTACCAACCTTGAATGCTTCGATTATTTGTTCAAAAGTTTCTCGAACCATGTTATTTTTTCTTGTAGGTCCACCATCAACGTGACAGTGACTACATGTAATATTACATAAGCTACCTACGTTAATTTGCATTACTTCTGGAAACTCTTCGGTTAATAAGTATTGTTTTTCCTCTACTTGATCAAAAAATTTGGGTATATTTAATTCAGTCATAATAAATTTAGTTTGTTAATTTATCTGATAGTTCTTTACTTTGAAGACCGTGCACTAGGGTAATACCAGCTTTCATTGCAGCAGCAACATGAATAGCTTCTGCGATTTGATCTTGGTCGCATCCTTCTTCAAGACATGTACTAGTATAAGCATCGATACAATAAGGGCATGCTTCAGCATGAGCTACAGCAAGTGCAATAAGAGCTTTTTCACGTGTTGTCAATTCACCTTCAGCCATTACATTACCGTAGTAATTCATGAAGTTTTTCCAATACTCAGGTGCATCTTCACCAAATTTTCCTTCACCAAATTCTATTAAATGTTTCTTTTTAAAATATTCTGCCATATTTATTCTCTCCTCTAAAATTTGTATAAATTAATTATAAGTTAGTTTCCATAAATAATCAATGAAATTGAACTATATATAATGTGTAAAAAAATATATAATTTTAAATCAAACATAAGATAGATTCAAAAATAGAGGATTCGAAAAAATTGATTTTGTCGAGTCAGCTTTCAAAGTATATTAGATATCTTTAAAGCTTATATAAAGCGAACTTAGAAATATATATATATTATATTTCTATTAATTTTCATATAAATTTTTATATTATTTAGAACATTTTTCTTAGAACCATATAAATTAAATTACCTCACATCTTTATACATTTTTGCTAATTCTTCGACAGGAACACCACGACGATACATCTTCTGAAATTTTTGCATTTGCCACATAGTTTTTACTGTGTGGTTTTTGTATCTTCTAGTTGATGATGTAATAGGGGAATCGATTACTGTAATTTTGTAATTTCTTGCACTTAAATCTTCTGATAGTTTGTAATCTTCCATTATAGGCATATCTTTATATCCACCAATTTCTTCAAATACTTGTTTTTTTATGAATATAGCTTGATCTCCAAATGCTAGATTGGTAATACTAGCTCGCATATTAGAAACTAATGAGTTAACCCACATAGGAAAACTATTTGGATAGAATCTAATCTTTAGACAACCGACCTCAGTAGGGCAAGCAAGTATTTTTTTAATAACGTCTTTTTGAAGAACACTATCACAATGAACGAACCATAGGATATCACCCTTAGCAATTTTTGCACCGTAATTCATCTGATTTGCTCGTCCTTTCTTATCAGAAAGATGATATGAATAACCAAAATAAGAGAGTTCATCTAATATTTCTTTTGTTTTATCTGTAGAACCACCATCAATGAAAAGTACCTCGTGTTCTTTAATATTATGCAAACAATATAGATTATAAACGAAATCACGTATTGTTCTTTCTTCGTTATAAATTGGCACAATAATAGTAATCATAAATACACTCCTAAAATAATAGTTAATACAATTATAACATGATAAGAAATTTTTCAAAATAAAAAAATATATATAAATTACTAGATTAAATTTGTATTTAATAAAAATAAAAATTAATTTTAAAATATTTATTGACAAACTAACTGTATCTATTGTATAATCACAGTAGATACAAGGAAACGTTTTTAATATCTAAATAATGTTGTAGTTTGCTTAAAATAAATTAATAAGGAGGACAATGATGAATATAAAACTTTCTAATATGTCATCTGTTCCGATATATCAGCAGGTGGCAACGCAAATTAAAAGTAATATTCTAAATGGTAGCTTAAAATATAATGATCAATTACCTTCTATTAGGAGTTTAGCAAAAGAATTAGAGGTTGGTATCATTACAATAAAAAAATCATATGAGGTATTGTTACAAGAAGAGCTAATATATTCAAAAGGTGCTGTTGGATATTTCGTAAATGATATAGATTTAGCTACTGTATTAACGATAAAAAAAGAAGAATACTTAGACGAACTTAAGAGTATAATTGATAAGGCTGTTAATGATGGACTTAATATAAATGATATTAAGGATATATTTAATAGTGTATTGGAGGAGAAGAGTAATGATAAAAGTTAATAAATTATTGATTAATAAAAGAACATTTCAACTTGGACCAATTGATTTGGAGTTTCAAGATGGGTATGTCTATGCAATTACAGGTAACAGTGGAAGTGGTAAAACATTATTTCTTCAAACACTTCTAGGAGGTTTACCTTCAGGGGAAAATGTAATTACTTATGATAATCTAAATTTTCATGAAAATGAAGTAGATATTAAAAATCTTTATTCATATGTAGCAGATAAACCTTTGTTTTCAGATTCTTTACGAGTATATGAGGTTCTATATAAAATATATAAATTAGATGAGAGATTTAATTTAGAGAAATGTTTTGAATTTCTGAGTAAACATAAAGTATATCGTCATAAGAAAATATATGAACTTTCACAAGGAGAGAGGAAAATACTATTATTTTCTATAGGAATTTATACAAAATCTAAACTATTAGTTTTAGATAATCTATTTTCCGGTGTTGGTTTAATAGCTAGAAAAGAAATGATAGCGCTTCTTAGAGAATATATGGATGAAGATAAAACTATTATTATAGTGACTGAAGAACCATACATAATACAGAGTTTAGCAGATTACATTATTGTTTTTGAAAATGGGAGAATTACGATTAACGAAGATATCGTCGAATTACAAGCACGATTTAATACAACTAATATAGAGGGTATTTTACTTTCTGTATTGAAAGGAGAGGTTGAAAATGATTAAACAACAATATGAAACAAAATTTGGAGCAATTTGGAATTTAATATCAAGTAGAAACTATAGTATGCCATTATTTTACAAAGGATTATATATATTATATTACTTTGTTACAATAACTACTATACTAGAATTATTATTTGACAAAACATATATAATATTAGCTCTGATTAGCTCATTAATTATAGTCATAAATGGAAGAAAATATGATGATCCCGAGCAACAGTTTATTGAATACCTTCCTATTTCATTTAATAATAAAGCAAGATATATTTATTATACTACATATATAAGTCTATTTGTAGGAGGACTGGTTGCATTTGGGTTAGATTTTCTGTATCGTAGAGCTAATCCAATTGAGTATATTTATGCTATAGTTGTAGTTATAGCTCTATCTAATTTAGCGATAATACAGATGATATATACTAAAAAATCACTTATATACTTTTTTTTAGGAGATATTTTAATTAATCAATTAATAGTAAGTATATTTAGATTTTCATTAATTGGAGTTTATAGCACATTTACAGGACCAAAATATGATAGTGCACAATTTAATATTATAAAATTATTATTGTTAATAGTAATTACAATAGTTTATCACTTTGTGAGTGTAAATATTATAAGCAACAGTAAAAGGGATACTAAAGTAAGTAAAAAGGATAGAATAAAACTTATATTAATTTTGTTATTGTTGTTGTCAAGTTCAAGTGGATATAAATTTTATAAAGATGCTAGTAAAGGCTATGCAGAAGGTTTTGCAGAAGGAGTAAAAGAAGCGTCTAAAGAAGCGTCTAAAGTAGGATTAGTCATAGGTTACAATAAGGAATAAAATAAAAAAATTTGAAAGAGGCTTAAAATACTGTATAGCGAGCCTCTTTTTTGTATAGAAGATAAAATCTAGTCAAAAGACGGGATAAAAAAAGAAGACTTGGATAACCAAATCTTCTTTTTATTAAATAATTCTTATTTGAATTCTGCAGTGTTAACGCGAACTCCAGGACCCATAGTTGTAGTTACAGCTACAGATTTGAAGTAAGTTCCTTTAGCAGCAGCTGGTTTAGCTTTAGCTAAAGCGTCTTGAATAGCGTTGAAGTTTTCAACTAAGTCTTCAGTTGAGAATGAAACTTTACCGATTGGAGTGTGAACAACACCAGCTTTTTCAGCACGGTATTCAACTTTACCAGCTTTGATTTCATTAACTGCTTTAGTAACGTCCATAGTTACAGTACCAGTTTTAGGGTTTGGCATTAATCCTTTAGGTCCTAATACACGACCGATTTTACCAACTTCTCCCATCATGTCTGGAGTAGCTACGATTACGTCAAAATCAAACCAACCTTGTTGGATTTTAGTGATGTATTCACCTTGTCCTACGTAGTCAGCTCCTGCTGCTTCAGCTTCTGCTGCTTTATCACCTTTAGCAAAAACTAAAACTTTTGCAGTTTTACCAGTTCCTTTAGGAAGAACTACTGCTCCACGAACTTGTTGGTCGTTTTTACGAGTGTCAACTCCTAAACGGAATGCAACTTCTACAGTTGCGTCAAATTTTACTGTACTTGTTTTTTTAGCTAATTCGATTGCTTCTACTACAGAGTATAGACTAGAAGAATCTACTAATTTAGCTGCTTCAAGATATTTTTTACCTTTTTTTGCCATTATAATTATCCTCCTATTCTCCTACTAAGATACCCATACTTCTTGCAGTACCTTCGATCATACGCATAGCTGCTTCTACAGAAGCTGCGTTTAAGTCAGCCATTTTAAGTTCAGCGATTTCTTGAACTTGAGCTTTTGAAACTGTAGCAACTTTGTCACGGTTAGGTACAGAAGATGCTTTTTCAATTTTAGCTGCTTTTTTAAGTAATACTGGTGCAGGTGGTGTTTTAGTAATGAAAGTAAATGAACGGTCTTCATATACTGAGATTACTACTGGAATGATTAATCCTGCTTGGTCTTGTGTACGAGCATTGAATTCTTTACAGAATCCCATGATGTTTACACCAGCTTGACCTAACGCTGGACCAACTGGTGGAGCTGGGTTAGCTTTACCTGCTGGTACTTGTAATTTAACAACTTTTATAACTTTTTTAGCCACGATAAAACCTCCTATATATTTTTCGTGATGTGGTCATTTGAACGACTTGAAATTTTTCGTTCTCCCACTCAATCAAGTTTTGTATTTTTACATACTTGATTATAATACCATAGCAAATATGGAATTGCAAGTATTTTGTTGAGTTTTTTTTAAAAAAATTCAATTTTTTATAATCAAGTACAAAAATATTTCTACTTAGTTATTGAGTAGATAGTAAAATAATACAACTAAGTCAAATTTTAATCAAGTGATTTCTATAAAATAATTAAAGAAAATTTGAGAACAACTTAATTAATTAATTGAGCTATTATATAGAAGAAAAAGAATGTAGTAACTAGATTTTCCCTAAGCGAACTATTGACTTTTTACTATAGGTAGTGTAGAATTGTAGTTATGGTATGTGATAGATTGCCAGAGTTTAAAATTCTGACAAAAGTACAATATCATAATAAAAAATTTTTCAAAATAGAAAGAGGTTGCAAAATGATTTATGGAATAATCAGTATTGCAGCTTTACTTGTTGGACTTTTATTTGGATATATTATTTCAAAAAATTCTATTCAAAAGAGATTAGAATTATCTAAGCAAGATGCCGAACATATTATTGGTGAAGCAAGAAAAGAAGCTAGATATATAGTAGAAAAAGAAACTACAATAGCTAAAAAAGAAGCTGAAGAGATAATCAATATTGCTAATAAAGAAGCAGAATTTAAAAAACAAGATATTCAAAGACAAGAAGATAGAATCGTTCAAAAAGAATCTTCATTAGAACGTCAAACAGAACTTCTGAATAAAAAAGATGAACTGTTAAGTTCAAGAGAGATGAAATTGGAAGAAAAATCTCAGCTTCTTGAAGAGAAAAGTAGTGAGGTTAATCAACTTAAAATTCAACAAGAAACAGAGTTGCAAAGAATTGCAAACTTAACAGAAGAACAAGCTCGTGAAGAGATTATGGCCACAGTTGAAACTGATATGGCTAAAGACATGGCAATATATATTAGAAATAAAGAACTAGAGGCGAAAAACGTTGCAGATAAACGTGCAAAAGAACTTATTGTTCAATCGTTACAACGTTTTGCAACAGATGTAGTTAGTGAAACTACGGTATCAGTTGTTGATCTTCCAAGTGATGATATGAAAGGTCGTATTATCGGACGTGAAGGAAGAAATATTCGTACTTTAGAAACATTGACTGGAGTAGATTTAATTATTGACGATACTCCAGAAGCAGTTATCCTTTCTGGATATGATCCTATCCGTCGTGAAATTGCAAAAACAGCAATTAAATCACTTATCGATGATGGTCGTATTCATCCTTCAAAAATTGAGGAAGCTGTTGACAAAGCACGTAAAAATATTGATCAAGTTATTAGAGATGCAGGGGAACAAGCTACATTTGATCTTGGAATCCACAACATGCACCCAGATTTAGTTAAGATCGTAGGTAAGTTAAAATATAGAACAAGTTATGGTCAAAATGGATTACAACACTCTATGGAAGTAGCGTATATCGCCGGACTTATCGCGGCTGAGTTAGACTTAGATGTTGCTACAGCTCGTCGTGCAGGTTTACTACACGATATCGGTAAAGCACTTGATCATGAAGTAGAAGGTTCGCACGTTGAAATTGGTGTTGCTTTAGCTCTTAAATATAAAGAAAATGCGATTGTTGTTAATGCAATTGCTTCACACCATGGAGATACAGAACCAACAAATCCTATTTCTGTCATTGTTGCCACAGCGGATGCACTTTCTGCATCACGTCCAGGAGCTCGAAGAGAGTCATTAGAGAATTATATTAAACGTCTACAAAAACTTGAAGAAATCGCAAATGAACACAAAGGTGTTGAGAAAACATTTGCTATTCAAGCAGGTCGTGAGATTCGAGTAATCGTAAATCCTGAAGAAGTAGATGATACAAAAACTTACAAAATTGCCAAAGAAGTTAAAAATAAAATCGAAGAAACGATGCAATACCCAGGAAACATTAAAGTTAATGTTATTCGTGAGGTTAGAGCGGTTAAGCTTGCAAGATAATAAATTAAGCGATTGGAAATGTCCAATCGCTTTTTTATATGCTTATTTGTATACAGATTTTGAATATATAATTTTTTAGAATTATATAAAAATTATAAGTAATTTTCTATGATACTAATAGGAAAAATCTAAAACAATATATAAGAAGTCAATTTAATAGCAGGATAATAATAGTTATATATTCTAATTAAAAATATTATATTTAAAAAATAATAAATATAAAACTTTAAAAATAAAAAAATATATATCTATAATTTAAGTGTTATATATAAAGCTGTAGTATAGAGTAATTTAGTGAAATAGTAATGGAGCGGGTAAAATGATGTTTAGTTAATAATTTATGATATATATTAAAATAAAAATATATAACAAGGGAGTCCTAATACTGTATTTGTTAATGTAAATCATTTGTTATATAATATCTGTAGAATATAATAAGGAGACAAAAGTTATGTCAGAATATATACACACAAAGGCTTATTTAGAGCCTCAAGAATTATATGAATACACTAGTAAAAAGGGTGTGGCTAAAGCTTCAGGAAACCTAAAATATATGTTAAGTCTAGGTTTCTTGGGAGGTGCATTTATAGCGGTAGGTTATCTTGCTTATTTAAAAGTTGCAGGATCTATTCCACATGAATTTGGAGGATTAGGGGTCTTATTAGGAGCAGCTGTCTTTCCAATTGGTTTGATTTGTATACTAGTAGGAGGTGGCGAATTAATTACTAGTAATATGATGGCAGTTACATTAGCTTTTTTCAATAAAAAAGTAAGTCTAGGAATGCTGGTGAAAAATTTGATTATTATAACATTAGCAAATTTAGTAGGTGCTGTTTTTGTAGCATATTTTTTAGGACATGTGACAGGACTTACTGAAGGAGCGACATTTGCGAAAACTTTAGCTACTGCTGAGTCAAAAGTTAACGCGACATTTTGGCAAGGTGTGTTTTCAGGTGTCGGATGTAACTGGTTAGTAGGTATGGGTGCATGGTTATCTTTCTGTGCTAAAGATGTAAGTGGAAAAATAATTGGTACATGGTTTCCAATTATGACATTCGTAGCCGTTGGTTTTCAACACGTTGTAGCCAACATGTTTGTTATTCCAGCAGCTATGTTTGGTGGTGCAGATATTACAATAATGCAATTTATTAATAATATGTGTGTAATTTTTTTAGGAAATTTTTTAGGTGGAGCGATATTGGTTGCAGGTTTATATACAATAGCTTATAAAAATAATAATTAAAAATTATAATTTAATATAACCATTGGGAAGCGTTTTATTCCCAATGGTTTTTATTAAGGGCTTTAGCCAGTTGAGTAGGCGAAGTCTCCGAAACAAAAAACCACCCGCTATGCGGGTGCGAGACAAAAGTTAAACAATTGAAAAATCATCCTTTCTTGATAAAATAAGAGTAGTTCAAGCTCTAAAATAAAGAAAGGATGATTTTAATTATGGCAAATAAACATAATAGTTTATCGCATACAAAGTGGTTATGTAAATACCATATTGTATTTACCCCTAAGTATAGACGAAAAATAGAATTTAATCAATACAAACGAGATATAGTAGATATAATAAAAAGGTTATGTAAGTATAAAGGAGTGGAAATAATAGAAGGACATATAATGCCAGATCATATACATTTGCTGTTATCAATACCACCCAAATATAGTGTATCAAGTTTTATGGGGTATTTGAAAGGGAAAAGTTCACTCATGATATTTGATATGCATGCAAATCTGAAATATAAGTATGGGAATAGAAAGTTTTGGGCAGAAGGATACTATGTAAGTACAGTAGGTTTAAATGAAAGTACAATAAGGAAATATATCAGAGAACAAGAATCGCATGACATTGCGATAGACAAACTGACAACAAAAGAATATACAAATCCATTTGGAGATAAGAAAAAATAGATATACCCGTTTAACGGGTAGTGGGCGTTAAAATACAATAGGGCTTGAACGAATGTGAAAGCCAGCGCCTTGAGGTGCGTGTTAGTAACAAAGGGTTATACCCGAAGAGAAAACCACCCCTTTTCAGGGGTGGTCATTATTTTATTACCTTATATTGAAAGTGGTAATATATTTGTTTAGTTATGTGAAATAAGTTTCAACTAAGTTTATTAATTTGTACACATTTTAATGAAATCTGTATTAAAACAGGGGTTGAAAAAATATCATTGTTATTGTATAATCTTTATTGTAGATATAGAAAAGTTGTATCTATGTAATTATTATAAATTTATTAAGGAGAGTGTTATCATGACAAACACTGTAGAATCTAAAGTATTTTTAGAGCCACAAGAAACGTATGAGTTAACTTGTAAAAAAGGTGTTGCTAAAGCGACTGCAAGCCTTAAATACATGTTAAGCTTAGGATTCTTAGGTGGTGCATTTATCGGGGTAGGTTTCTTAGCTTTACTTCGTGTATCAGGATCAATTCCTAAAGAATTTGGAGGAATTGGTGCATTATTAGGGGCATCTGTTTTCCCAATCGGAATTATTTGTATTTTAGTAGGTGGTGGAGAGTTAGTTACAGGTAATATGATGGCTGTAACTGTTGCATGGTTCAATAAGAAAATTAGTTTTAAACTATTAGCTAAAAATATGGTTGTTATTACATTTGCCAACCTTGTAGGTTCACTAGTTATTGCTTATTTCTTAGGTCATTTAACTGGTTTAACTGGTGGAGCTATTGCAGCTAAAACTATTTCAGCTGGTGAATCAAAAGTATACTTAACATTCTGGCAAGTATTCTTCTCAGCTGTTGGTTGTAACTGGTTAGTAGGTATGGCAGTATGGTTAAACTTCGCTGCTAAAGATGTAGGTAGTAAAATGTTTGGTGTATGGTTCCCAATTATGACATTCGTTGCTATTGGATTCCAACACTTGGTTGCGAACATGTTCGCAATCCCAGCTGCAATGTTTGAAGGTGCAAATATCTCTGTTTTACAATTTATCCAAAACATGGGAACAGTATTCTTAGGAAACTTTGTTGGGGCTGTTACATTAGTTTCTGCTCTATACACATTTGCTTACAAAAAATAAGCTTATAAAAGTTGATAGAATATAATTTACATTAATAATATTAGCAAATAAATAAAAAAGATGAAGTTGGTGTTATACTATACTTCATCTTTTTACTGTATTGTATATTATTTGTACTTTAGATAAATTTTGAATGCTTAACAACAAGATAAAAAAGATTCCAAACTATTTAACTTGGAATCTTTTATTTTTATATTATTCTTCTACTTTAACAACCCATCCGAATTTATCTTCAACTTTACCAAGTTGGATACCAGTAAGTAGGTTGTAGATTTTTTGAGTCCATTCTCCTGGTTTATCATCTTTGATAAGTTCTAATTTCTTAGTACCATCGAATAATTCACCAACAGGAGCGATTACAGCAGCAGTACCACATAAGAATACTTCTTCAAGTTTTCCGTTGTCATATGCTTCGTAAACTTCTTCTAGAGATAGTTTTCTTTCTTCTACTTTTTCACCTAATGATTTAAGTAATTCTAATACTGATGCACGAGTGATACCTGGAAGGATAGAACCGTTTAACTCAGGTGTAACGAATGTTCCATCGATTTTGAAGAAGATGTTCATTGCTCCTCCTTCTTCGATGTATTTTTGTTCTACTCCATCAAGCCATAGAGATTGAGAGTAACCAAGTTCTTGAGCTTTCTTTTGACCTTTAAGAGATCCAGCGTAGTTACCTGCAGTTTTAGCGAATCCGAATCCACCACGTACAGCACGTACATATTCGTGTTCTACGAAGATTTTATTTGGTTGAAGACCAGCTTTGAAGTAGCTTCCTGATGGAGATAAGATGATTATAAACTTAACTTCATGGTTAGGGTGTACTCCAAGTGCTTCTTCAGAACCGTATAAGAATGGTCTAACGTATAGTGAAGTACCTTCAGCTTTTGGAATCCAGTCTTTATCGATAGAGATTAATTTTTTAAGAGCTGCTAATGCGAACTCTTCATCTAATTGTGGTAAAGCTATACGGTCTGATGAATTGTTTAAACGTCTAAAGTTTTGTTCTGGACGAAATAGAACAGCTTCTCCATTTGCGTTATAAGCTTTCATTCCTTCAAAAACGCTTTGTCCGTAGTGTAACACGTTTAATGCTGGTGATACTGGAATTGGTCCGTAAGGTACGATACGTGGATCATACCATCCTTTTTCTGATGACCAGTCCATAACGAACATGTGATCAGTGAATACTGAACCAAATCCTAATTTATCATCTGGCGTTTTTTCTTTTGGATTTTTAGTAAGTTCTACTCTTATATCATTTACTGTAAGTTTTGTCATATTATATTTCTCCTTTTATAAACAATTAATTTTAAAAATTTGTTAAAATTATTATAATACTAATTAAAGTTTTTTTCAATACTTTTCTTTAAATTTTCTGAAATTTTAATTGAAATATCCGAAATTACTTATTGAAAATTTTCTGAAAATACTATAAAATTATACGTAAACATTGTTTGGAATTTTATTCGATATTACTAATAAGAATTCTATTTTTACTGAAAATATGATACAATATTAGTAGTATTACATTAACAATGTATCTAATATAATAAAGAAGGAAGATAAATTTATGGAAATTAAAAAATCATTAGAAAATAAGTTCAACACATCACTTGCAAACCTTACAGGTTCGCCGATAAGAGAGTTTGATAGATATGCTTCTTCTATAGAAGGAATTATCAAATTAACTTTAGGAGAGCCAGATTTTGACACTGCAGAAGAAGTTAAAGAAGCTGCAAAACGTGCTCTAGATAATAATAGAACACACTATTCAGTAAATAACGGTATTGCAGAGTTACGTACAGCATGGGCAAATAATTTAGAGAAAAGATATAATTTAAATTATAGCCCTGATGAAATTATCGTAACAATTGGAGCATCTGCTGCGATAGAACACACAATTTCTGCTGTAACTAACGAGGGGGATACTATTATAGTAGTAACACCATATTTCTCAGCTTACGAGGGAGTTGGTATTTTAAATAAATGTAATATCAAATTTATAGATACAGTTGATAATGGATTTAAAGTTCTTCCTAGCGATTTAGAAAAAGCTTTAGAAGAAAATAAAGATGCAAAAGCAATTTTAATTAACTATCCAAACAACCCAAGTGGTGTTTCATATACAAGAGAAGAAGTTAAAGCTATTGCTGATATATTAGGAAAATATGATATTTTTGTAATTAGTGATGAAATATATGGGGATATTACATACAATTATAAACATACATCATTAGCAGAATTTATTCCGGAACAAACTGTTCTTATTAGTGGATTATCTAAATCTCACGCTATGACAGGGTGGCGTGTAGGATTCATCGCGGCTCCATTAGCTATGGTTAGAAAAATTGGAGTATTCCACTTATTTACAGTTTCTGGTGCAGCTACATTCATTCAAGATGCAGCAGTAGTAGCGCTTAATGATGAAAATGTAGATAAATACAATAAACACATGATTGAAACATATAGAGAAAGAAAAGATTATATGGTTCCAAAACTTCGTGAATTAGGATTTGAAATTCCTGAAATAGATGGAGCATTTTATATTTTTGCTAAAATTCCAGCTAAGTACCGTGATTTAGGTGCTATGGAATTCTGTAAGTTATTAGCGAAAGAAGCTCGCGTTGGAGTTATTCCGGGAACAGCTTTTGGTAGTGCATATAATGACTTCTTTAGAATTAGTTATGCAACTAGTATCGAAAATATTAAAGAAGCAGTTGAAAGAATTTCTCAATTTATGAATAAATAATATAGTAGAAAGGTTATTCAAATGAAAGGTAAATTCATAACAGTAGAAGGTTCAGATGGTTCAGGTAAAACGAGCTTTATTAACTTTGCTACCGAGTATTTAAAAGAAAAAGGTTATAAGGTAATTACAACACGTGAACCAGGAGGAACAGATTTTAGTGAAAAAATTCGTGAACTTCTATTTGATAGTTCTAACGATATTGACGCTAAAACTGAAAGTTTGCTATTTTGTGCAAGTAGACGTGATCATATTGTAAAAAAAATACTCCCACATTTAAATGAAGGTTATATAGTTATATGTGATCGTTTTGTTGATAGTTCAGTAGCTTACCAATCTTATGGTCGTGGACTTAGTAAACGAGATATATTGGATATTAATGAATATGCTACTGATAACTTAGAACCTGATTTAACTTTATACTTTTCGGTAGATGTTGAGGTAGGTTTAGCTCGTACTAAAAATAGAGACGATAATAACCGTATGGATCAGGAAAGTTTAAACTTTTATAAAAATGTAAAACGAGGTTATGATGACCTTTCGAAAGAATATACAGAGCGCATCAAAGTAATTGATGCAAGTGATACTTATGAAAATGTTCAAAAACAGGCACTTTCAATACTGGAAGGATTTTTAGACAATGAACTTTAGTAAAGATGAAATTGTAATAAAATCTTTAACAAATACATTAAAAACTAATAAACTATCCCACGCCTATCTAGTAATAGGCGAGGATAGTTTATATTCTGATGAGTTTATTTTAAGTTTTGTTAAAGCAATATTTTGTTTAGAAAATAAAAATAAAGAATTTTTTAGTTGTGAGAGCTGTAACAATTGTCGCAGCATAAATCACGGAAACTATGTAGATTTTTATAAATTAACTAGTGATACTTCTATAAAAAAAGATGAAATCCAAACATTGAAATCTGACCTAAGTGTTAAATCATTTTATGGAAAGAAAATATATTGGATAAAAGATATTGAAAAAATGACAGAACAAGCTGCGAATAGTTTACTTAAGTTTTTAGAAGAACCCGAAGATGATATTATTGCTATTCTTAGCTGTAAAAATATTAGTGCCGTATTACCGACTATTATTTCACGATGTCAACAGATAAAATTAGTAGGACAGAGTGAAGATAGGGAAGTTACAGAAAATGATGAAATGATTAAGATTGTTTCTGAATATGTAAAAAGATATAGCAGGAAGCCGCATATGGCTAATATCTATGTTCTGGGTTTACTTAAAGTTAAGGAAGAAATTTTAGATTTTTTTAAATATTTGAGTATTAAAACTACAAACAGTTATTCTGAATCTAATCGATATGACATAGTGAATATAAGTAAAGTTCAAGAGAAAGTTCTATATGCTTTATCTGATTTGAATGCCAATGTTAATGCTACATTAGTTTTAGAAAAATTTTTATTTACAGTTTTATTGGATAAAATTAATTTAGAATTTTTATTACGAGGTTAGTATGGAAGAGAATTTGAGAGTTGATTTAGTTTCAAAGAATTATAAAATTTTGCAGAAGGTTGATCATTATAGTATGTCAACAGATTCTTTTTTACTTCCTTATTTTTCTAATGTACCGAGAAGTTTTAAAAAAAATATAATTGAACTTTGTAGTGGCAATGGTGGAATTTCAATTATTCTAAGAGAAAAGTCAGATGCTAAGATTGAAATGTTAGAAATTCAAGAAGATTTAGTTGAACTAACTAAAAAAAGCTTAGAACTTAATGGAATTATGAATATAGAGGTAAGAAATGGTGATGTGAAGAATGTGAAAGAATATTATAGACCATCATCATTTGATTATGTAATTTGTAATCCGCCGTATTTTCCAGTGGAGAATATGCCGAATCAACGTGAGAAGTATAATCATAATATTTCACGTCATGAAATTCTATGTAATTTAAGTGATATTGTAAAAGCAATAAGATATTTGGTTAAACAAAATGGTAAATTTGCTATGGTACATCGAACATACAGAATAAGTGATATTATTTCTGAATGTGAAAAAAATGGCTTAGCTATTAAACGAATTAGATTTGTTTATAGCAAAGCAACAAGTGATACTAGTAAAATTGTATTAATAGAAGGTAGTATCTCAAAAGTAAGTGATATTAAAGTAGAACAACCATTTTATATTTATAATGAAGATGGTAGTTATACTGAAGAAATGAAGAAAGTGTATGGTATTTATGAGTAGTTTTATGTATGTAGTTGAGTGTAGTGATAAAACTTGGTATACTGGATATACGACAGATATTGTTAGACGAATAAAAACTCATAATGTAAAAAAAGGTGCAAAATACACTAGGGTGAGAGTACCGGTAAAACTTTTATATTTTGAAGAATTTGAGACTAAAAGTGAAGCGACGAGAGCTGAAAGTTTATTTAAGAAATTTTCGCGTGCCAAAAAAGAAGAATATATTTTATTAAATTTGGATGCAAGTAAAAGGCAAGAAGTAAAAGATTTAAATAAAAAAATAGAGGAAAAATAAATGTTATATTTAGTAGGAACACCAATAGGTAATTTGGAGGATATTACTTTAAGAGCATTAAGAGTGCTAAAAGAAGCAGATATTATAGCTTGTGAAGATACAAGAAATACACAAAAATTATTGAACCATTATGAAATAAAAGGTAAAAAATTACTTAGTTACCATGAACATAATGAAGATAAGATGAGTGATAAAATAATAGAATACTTAGAAGAGGGTCTAGAAATAGCGTTGGTAACAGATGCTGGTATGCCATGTATTTCAGATCCAGGGTATGTACTTGTAGAAAAAGTGAAAAGTGCTGATTTAGAGGTTGTAGCCCTACCTGGTGCTAATGCAGGACTTACTGCATTAGTGGCAAGTGGAATAGAATCATATAATTATACTTTTTACGGATTTTTACCAAGAAAAACTAAAGAACTTAAACAAAAGTTAGAAATTATTTTAAACTCAAAAACAACTGGTATTTTGTATGAGAGTCCACACAGAGTGAAGAACTTAGTGGAAGAAATCGTAAAAATCGCCCCAACAAGAAAAATTGCAGTAGCTAGAGAACTTACAAAGATGTTTGAACAAATTGAAACATTTGAAGCTAGTATAATATTAGGTATGTTGGGTGAAGAGATTAAGGAAAAAGGGGAGTTTGTTGTTATTATTTCTCCTTCAAAAGATGAAGAAAAAGATGAACTTAATCTTGATGATATCGTAGAAATCATTTATGAAAAAGTGCAAAATGGTGAAAAAAAATCAGAAGCTATTAAAAATACTGCTAAAGAATACGGCATAAATAAAAAAGAGGTTTATAGTTTATATCATGAAAAATATGATTAATTTCATAGTAGTAAATGTATTGATAATAATATTTCTAATTGCCGCAATTCACATTAAAATATTTTTCCTACCTTTAACAGTATTTGTATTTCTAAATATATATCTAATATATAGAAGAAGTTCAGATTTAGATAAAAATGAACAGAAGAAAAAAATTATGTTGCATAATGTTAAGAATTCTCTAGGTATAATTTTAGGATATACCGAAGCTCATAATGATGAATTAATTACAAAAGAGGAACTTGATGAACGAATTAATGAAGAAATTCAAGAGATAGTTTCAATGATAAAAGACGAGATCTATAAGTAGAACTCGTCTTTTTGTTTCACATTACTCATTAAAATTATTAATTATTCTTTGACTTTCTCTAGCTTTTTTTCTACGCTTTTTCCATGTGTTAGCTGAGAAGAATACTATTAATGGCATTAATTCTAAACGTCCTAATAGCATTGATATAGATAATATTATTTTAGTAAAATATGGTATTTGTGAGAAGTTACTCATTGGACCATAGTGATTGAATGCTGGTCCAGCGTTACTAATTGATGTAACTGTTAAAGAAATTGCATCTTCAAAGTCATTAATTTGGAATGTTATTAAGAATAGTATAATAACATATACAAATCCGAATAATAGTAAATAGTTAGAAAGTGGAGTGGTGTCTTTTATTACTTTCCCATCGATTTTAACCATTGCTATTTTCCTTGGATTTAAAGCTTTACTTATACTTAGTTTGGCATTTTTAACGAAGAAAATAAGTCGTGGAATTTTTATTCCACCAGCAGTTCCTCCTGTACATCCTCCAACAATCATTAGTATTAAGATTATCATTTTTGAAAATACTGGCCAAATATTGAAGTCATTATATGTAAAACCTGTAGTAGATACAACAGATGAAACTGTAAAAAATACATCTAATAAACTATGATTTGGTGTATCATATGAACGGTAGATATCTAAAAACATGATTACAGAAAGTATACCAATCATTCCAAAGAACCATCTTAGTTCTTCACTTTTTAATACTTTAAAATATCTTTTAAAAATAATAAAGTAAAGTAAACTTAGATTCATTGAGAAAATAAGCATAAATATTGCGATCACAACTGTAACGTAAGTGCTGTTGTAATATGCAATTCCCGCATTTCTTACTGAAAAACCACCAGTTCCAGCAGTAGAGAAAGCTAGGTTTATACTATCAAAAAATCCAACTCCACCAAACATTAAGAATATAAATAGAAGTACTGTAAGTGATATATATATTCCATAAAGATAAATTGCTGTTTGTTTCATAGAAGATACAACTTTCCCGAAATATGGCCCTGGAACTTCAGCTTTCGCTATATGAATAGTATGAGGAGATCTTGGTAAAATTGCTAGAGCGAATACAATAACCCCCATACCACCTATAAAGTGTGTGAAACTTCTCCAAAAAAGTAAACTTTTACTTAAAGTCTCAATATCTTCTAAAATGGTTGAACCAGTAGTAGTAAAACCACTTACTGTTTCAAAGAAACTATCAATATAATGAGGTATCTCTCCCGAAATATAGAAAGGAAGTGCTCCAATTAATGAAAAAATAACCCAAGTAAGGGTAACTATTACATAACCCTCTCTTTTATAGAAATCACGTTCAGTAACATCTTTTGTTAAAAAATGTAGTAATAATGATATTATAAAACATATCATTATAGTAATTAAAAATGAGTTAGTCACATAAGTAGGTTCTTTATATATTAATGAAATAATTGTAGGAAGTAATAGTAAAGCGGCCAAAAGAATAAGCATTTTACCTAGAACGTTAAAAATCATTTTAAAATTCATAGATTACCTCCTAGCAAGAATATCATCGATATGTTCAATTTTCTGTTGATAACTAACTACAACGACATTATCATTCACTTTAATTTCATCATCACCATTTGGGAAGATTTGTTTATTATTACGAATTATAAATGCTATAAGAGTATTATCGTTAATATCAAGATCTTTTAATTTAATACCGATAACTTTTGAATTTTCACTTGAGATTTTAAATTCAATTACTTCAGCTTTATTGTTTGATATCCTATAGAAGTTTTCTATATCTGTTGTGCGCCTACATTGCAACGATTTTGTATGTTTTTTTATTATATTTCCTACTATTTCTTTAGGAGTGATATAAGAATATTGACCGATATCCTCAGCTATCTGTTTTAGAGATGCACGGTTAACTTTTGCTACTGTTTTCTTAATTCCAAGTTTATGTGCATATAAATTAATTATAATGTTTTCTTCATCTAAACCAGTTAAAGATATACAACTATCAAATGTCTGGATACCTTCTTCAATTAAAGTATCACGATCGCTGCCGTCAGCCCAAATAACATCAATTTCAGGATATGTTTCACTGAAAGAGATTGCCCTTTCTTTATCAATTTCTATTACTTTAGTATAGAAAGATGCTTTTTGTAAAAATTCTACAAGATAGTAGGCTACTTTCCCTCCACCTATTATTAAAGATGAAGTTATTTTCTTTTCTAAATTTTCTTTATTTCCTAAAAGTTTATAAAATTTTTTTAAATTTTTATTTGAAGCAGTTATATGAACTTTATCTCCAACTTCAAATACATAATTCCCACGAGGAACGAACACGTCTCCTTTTCTTTCTACTAAACATACTAGTGAAGGGAAATCAATGTATTTTCTACTATCAATAAGTGAAACACCCTTTAGTAAACTATTTTCACTTATTAATACTTCTAAAATATTAAATTTATTGTTTGAAAAACTTTCTACTTTTGTTGCGGTAGGATACTTAAGCATATAGAAAATTTGTTTAGCTGCTTCGTACTCAGGGTTAACCATAAGATCTATTCCTAAAGATTGTTTAATGAATTCCTTTGTTTTAGAATATTCAGGGTTACGAATTCTCGCTATTGTATATTTTGCACCCATTTGTTTAGCTGCAATACAAGCTATCATGTTGATTTCATCACTTGTAGTAACAGAAATAAACATATCAGAATTAGCTGCATCTGCTTCTGCTAAAACATCTGAATTTGCACCATTACCAATAAGTCCGTTAATATCATAGGTTTCAACGAGTTTTTCAACACGACGCTCATTTGTGTCTATAATTGTGACTTCATCAAATGTGTTAGAAAAATCGGCACAAAGAAGCTCTCCGACTTTACCACCACCGACTATAATTACTTTCACTTTCATACTCCTTTTTTTAATGATATTCATATTATAACCTAAATTGAGAGAAATTGCTATATCATATGATTTTACTTATGATTGACGTGATATAATAGGCAGATTTAAGGAAAAGTTTGATTAAATTTATATCTTAACAAAATGTATAATTATAATCTTTTAAAAATATCATTTTAAGTGAGTTTGGAATATTTAATCTTTATACTATAGAATTGACAACAGTAATATTCTAATGAAACTTATCATAATAAAATCTTAATGTATGAGTATAGAAATAATATAATATTAACTTTGAAAAGGAAAATTAACTTAGAGTGATAATATAAATATTTTAACAAAGTCTATTAAAATACCTTTGTTTATGTTATAATTAGTGTTGGGAAATAATCTAATCATTTATTCTTAATGGTAAATTGAGGAAGAGGAGGAATAAGGTGGCAAAAATATCTAAACAAGACATTGACTATATTTTTGATAATATTGATATAGTTAGTCTAGTTAGTGAATATGTCAAATTAGAAAAAAGAGGACAAAATTATTTAGGTTTATGTCCGTTTCATAATGAGAAAACACCATCGTTTACTGTTTCTCCGGAGAAAAAAATAGCCCATTGTTTTGGATGTGGTAAAGGTGGGAATATTTTCCAATTTGTTTCGCTAATTGAAAATATTACGTATAATCAGGCAATCGTAAAGCTTGGGGCAAGGTTAGGGCTGAATATAGAGTCAAAAGTGAATTTAGAAGCTAATTACGATTTGAATAATGAGCTGGACATAATGTATTATGGGCACATGCTTTTAGCAGATTATTATAACTATATTTTACTAAATACAAAAGAGGCTGAAGAAGCACTTAATTACTTATTAAATAGGGGACTGAGTATCGATGTTATTAAATACTTTAACATAGGTTATGCTCCCCGTGATAATAACATAGCTTTAAACTTTTTTAATTCTAATCAAATTAATTTAGATTTAATGGTTGAAGCCGGACTATTAGGAAAAAATGAAAGTGGCAATTATTATGATGTTTTTAAAGACAGAGTAATGTTTCCTATAAAAAATAATCAAAATCAGGTTGTAGCATTTTCGGGGAGAACTATGTCTTCGGACAAAAGTGTTGCGAAATACTACAATACGCATGAAACGAAAATTTTTGAAAAAAGAACAGTCTTATATAACTTCTCGGATGCGAGAGCTTTTATAGCTAAAGAGAATGAAGTAATATTATGTGAAGGTTATATGGATGTAATTAAAGCTCATCAAAATGGTATAAAGAATGCTGTTGCTTTGATGGGGACAAATATAGACAATAATAAATTAAAAGAGATTTTATCACTTGTGAAGAAGGTCACATTAAGTTTAGACAATGATGAGGCTGGTTCAAAAGCACAGATAGAAATTGGGAATAGAATTATCCAGACTACTGATAATGTCTATAAATTAAAATTTTCTGGGGCTAAAGATTTAGATGAGTTTTTATCAGATAAAAATTCTAAAAATCAAGATTTTGATGCTGTAAACTATATAAAAAATAATAAAGAACACTTTATTAATTATAAAATTGAATATTGTAAAAATGATTCTAAGACTAATATTGAACTAAGAATTCAGTATAAAAATGAATTACTTAAAAATATTGCTTATATGGAAGATGAATCATTAAGATACATATTGCTTACTAATTTGGCAGAGGAGTTCGGAATCGAACGACAAGTTCTTCTTAGAGAATTAGGTCAAGTGAATGTGAAAAGAAAACAAGCGGCTGTAGAATGGGTAGCACCGTCTAATCCAGAACAGCTGTTTAGAGTAACGAATTATGACAAAAAGGTGTGCAAGTTATTTAAATACTTTTTTGTTGATAGGGCATTGTTTATTGAAAAATACAATGATCTAGAGAAATGCAATTTTCCACAAGAAGTATTTGTGAATCTTATGGATTACTTGGTTATTTACTATAATAATAATCTTGAGTTTCATATTCATAAATTCATTCATAGTATTGAAGATGATGAGGTTGTCAGACTTGCAACTTATATTGATGAAACAGATTTTCTAATAGAAGAAAATCCAACTGTAGAAGTTGTAAGTGACTATATCAAGTATTTTTCAAATAATCAAATAACATTAGAAGAGATAAAAGATAGGCTTAGGGTTGCAATCCAAGAGATGGATGTAGAAACTCAAAAAGAGTTACTATCACAGTTGAAAAAGTATAAGAAATAGAAGGAGAAGAACATGGCTAAGAAAGCAAAAGATTTTGAAACAATAAAAAAAGAATTGTTAGAAAAAGGTAAAAAACAGGGTGAATTAACTCAAGAAGAGATTGTAGATGCATTATCAAAATTAGACATTTCTTCAGAAGCGATGGATGATTTCTATGAAGAATTAAATAATGAAGACATTATTTTAATTAATGCAAATCATGTAGAAGAAGAGGAAGAGGAACTAGATTTAGAAGATTTATCAGTTCCAGCGGGAATCAGAACAAATGACCCTGTAAGAATGTACCTAAAAGAAATTGGTAAAGTTCCTTTATTATCAAAAGAAAAAGAATTAGAACTTTCTAAAATTATTGAAACAGGAACAGAAGCGGAAAAAGAACAAGCTAAAAAAGATTTAGCTGAAGCTAACTTACGTCTTGTAGTAAGTATTGCAAAACGCTATGTTGGACGTGGAATGTTATTCCTAGACTTAATTCAAGAAGGAAATATGGGATTAATTAAAGCTGTTGAAAAATTCGATTACTCAAAAGGATTCAAATTCTCAACATATGCTACATGGTGGATTCGTCAAGCGATTACTCGTGCTATTGCTGACCAAGCTAGAACAATTCGTATCCCTGTTCACATGGTTGAAACAATTAACCGTCTGATTCGTATTCAAAGACAATTACTTCAAGATTTAGGACGTGAACCTAAACCGGAAGAAATCGCTAAAAAAATGAATATGACGCCAGAAAAAGTACGTGAGATACTAAAAATAGCTCAAGAACCTGTATCATTAGAAACACCGATTGGTGAAGAAGATGATTCGCATTTAGGAGATTTTATCGAAGATAAAGATGCACAATCTCCAGTAGAGCATGCGGCTAACGAATTATTAAAAGAACAACTAGAAGAGATTTTAGAAACACTTACTGATCGTGAAGAAAATGTATTGAAATTACGTTTTGGTCTAAAAGATGGTAAGACTCACACACTTGAGGAAGTAGGTAGTGCGTTTGGGGTAACACGTGAGCGTATCCGTCAAATTGAAGCGAAAGCTATTAGAAAATTAAAGCACCCATCTAAGCTTAATAAACTAAAAGGGTTCATGGAATAGGTATAATAAACGTTGATGTAATCAACTTTATGTGAAGTATACGATTAAGAAAAAAACTTATAAAAAATATAAAAGAATAATAAAAAAATAAGGCAGTGTACAAACTGCTTTATTTTTTTATGTTTTTTTGTAATGAGACGTCGATAATGTATTATTTACATATTATAGAGTTTGTATTAAAAAAATACAAATAAAATAAGGTTAAAATTTACTGTTATAATACAAAATTTAAGTATAATAGTAAAATATATTTATGTGAACAAATAGAGATGATTTCAAAAAAAAGAATATAAATTGCTTTTGAGAAACGCTTAATATATAATAATAGATGAAGATATAATAAATAAATTAAGGAGGAAGTTATTATGGAAAAGAAAGAAAAAATGAAACATCCTAAAGGTCTTCATCTTGTAAATGTTACAACTGTTATACAAAACTTTTATGCTTATGGTATCATAGGGTTCATGATTCTATTCTTCACAACTGGAACATCAGAAGGTGGACTAGGTCTTGAAAAAGGATTCGCGGTAACATTATATGGCTACTATGCTGCTGCAGGATATATGATGGCTCTTATTGGTGGTTGGTTAGCAGATAAATACCTAGGTCTTCAAAAATCTATTATCTTGGGGACATTATTTAGTTGTATAGGTTATATTGCTTTATACTTTTCAACTAGTGAATTATGGACAGTAATTTCAAGTTTAATTCTTTTACTTGTTGCAGCGGGTATTGGTAAAGGTAACATTAGTGCTATAGTTGGTGCCTTATATGAGCGTGACCAAGTTACGATGAAAGATGCAGCATACAGTATCTTCTACATGGCGATTAACATTGGTAGTTTATTTGGGCCAATAGTATTCGGATTAATTACAGACAGTTGGTTTGCAAATGTTGCTAATGACGGAAAAATTGTATCATATGGATATCGTGTTGGATTCTTAGCTGCTGCTGCACTTGCATTCTTACAATTTGCAGTATTTGCATTTTTTGCTCCTACTTGGTTAAAAGATAAAGGTAAATATCCGACAGCAAGTAAAGCTGCTAAAAAATCTGTTAATCACCCATTAACAAAAATTGACATGGATAGAATGAAAGCTATGGCAGTAATGTTTGTTTTTTCAACTTTATTCTGGGCTGCTTGGTTCCAAACTCAAACATCATTTGCTATCTTAACTCAAAAAGCGGTGGATAGAAATATCTTCGGATGGACAGTGCCAACACCTTGGTTAGTTTCATTCAATGGTCTATTATGTGCAATCTTAGCTCCAGTGTTCGGTGCACTTTGGGTTAAATTAAGTAAAACAAAACGAGGAGACTTAGATACTGGTACTAAAATGGGACTAGGAATGATAATTTCAGGATTAGCTTTCGTCGTAATGGTATTAGGGTTAAACACAATAAATGGTGATGTTGAAAGTGGAATGAAAATTAACATCATGTATATTCTTTTAACATATGTATTATTAACAGTTGGGGAATTATTCTTATCTCCAATCGGAATGGCGATGTTCAATAAACTTGCTCCAGCAAAATATGCATCATTAGCAATGGGTATCTGGTATCTAACATTCTCATTAGCAAATATTATTTCTGGATACTTAGCTAAATTAACAGTTCAATTAAACTATACTCAAGTATTTACTTATATTGGAGGAGTAGTTATTGTTCTTGGTGCAGTATTAGTTCTACTTAAAGGATACCTAAATAAATTTATGCATATTGATAAATTAGAAGAAGAAGCAAAAGCTATAGCTGATGCTGAAGAAAAAGAAGCTGAAGTAGCTTAATAAAAAAAGAAGACGGTAAAAATAATAAAAACTCAAGGTTATTACGAATGTGATAGCCTTGAGTTTATTTTTTTTAGTATTTAAGTAGCATTTGAATTCATTACCTAATTAATAATGGATAAAAATATCACCATGTTCATTAGCTGGTCTAAATAGTGTAATTATAAACGAGAAAACAGCTATAATCGATGGAATGAATGTCCAACAAAATAATAGGCACAGTATTCCTTTAAAATTCTTTCCAACATAAAAATATTGAATTCCAAAATGTCCTAAGAAAAATGTAATTAGAAGATATACAATTTTGTTAACATATCTTCCGGGAATGTATCCACGATTCATATTAGGATCATAGTAATATTTAGTCATAAATTGACCTCCATTTGTAATTTAAGCATATAATACCATAAATTATAGTAGTGTTCAATAAATAATTATCAGTGCATTATTTTATAGGTATTAATGATAAAATTCCTTAAAAGTAAAAAAGTACTTAACAATCTTTATTAAGATTAAATTAAGTACTTAAAAATTATTTTTTAGTTTTTAGGTTTTCTTTCCAATCTTGTAGACCATTTTTTAGCATATATACATTTGTATATCCGTGCTTTTTAAGAGTTAGGGCAGCACGAGGAGCTAATGTTCCATTTTTATCACAAAGATAAATAGGTTGGTCTTTTCTCAAAGATGTATAAAGGAAATTGAATTGAGAAGATGGCATATTACGAGCACCGTTAATGTGAGCGTATTTGAAATCTTCTTTTTCTCTAACATCAATTAATTGAACTTTTCTAAGATTTTTTCTAAATTCTTCATAAGGAAGTTTTGTTACAGCACCTTTTAATCTGAAGTAATTAAAAAGTCCAACTGCACCTAAAACGACCACAATAACTATTGTTGATAGTAAGAATGATGACATAATGAACTCCTTTTTATTGTAATATCTGTAAGTGAATTATATCATAATTTGAATATTTCTTCAATATTGTTTATAATTATTATGAAAGCTAAAAGTACAAAATAAATTTATTGGAGAAAAAATGATAACATCAGTTAGTAATAAGAAAATTAAAGATATACAAAAATTAAAAGAGAATAAAAATATAAAAAAATATGGAAAATATTTGATAGAAGGAAAACATCTAGTAGAAGAAGCTATGCAGGTGAATGTAGTTGAAGAAATTGTTATTTCTGAAAGTTTCGATGAGTATAAATTAATTGAAGATTTTGAAGGAGAGATTACTAAAGTTGCTGATAGTGTAATGAGACATTTATCTGATACTATAACTACACAAGGAATTATAGCGGTTTGTTGTATAGAAAATAAAGAATTGGATATAAATAAATATAAGAAAGTTCTTATTCTAGATAGAGTTCAAGATCCTGGAAATCTAGGTACAATTATTAGAACTGCAGATGCATTTTCTTTTGATTGTATTATTTTAGGTAAAGGTACAACTAGCTTATATGGACAAAAAGTTATTAGAAGTACACAAGGGAGTAACTTTCATATAGATTGTTTTGATAATGTGGATTTATTAGATTTACTGGATCAAATGACAGATTTTAGTATTTTCGCAACAAGTTTAAAAGCAGATAAATATATAGAACAGTTAGATGATATTACAGGAAATGTTGCTGTAATATTTGGGAATGAGGGTTCTGGAATAAGTGAAGAAATATTATGTAAAGTAAATAACTTGCTTAAAATATCGATGCCAGGAAAAGCAGAAAGTCTTAATGTTTCTATTGCTGCTGGAATTGTGATGCACTATATTTCTACCAATTTAAAATAATAAATTTACTATTTTTTATAAGTGTGGTATTATTGTAATTGTGAAAATAACGAGAGAGGTGAAATCTAATGTTAAAAACTATGGCAGTAGATAAAAAAGGTGACATTCTTACTGATATTAGTTTAGAAAGACTTAAAGATCAAGATATAGCATGGTTTTGGGTTGACTTTGATACTCCAACACGTAGTGAAATTAATCTATTAACAACATTCTTTAAGTTTCACGAACTTTTAATAGAAGACTGTTTAACACTTTTACAAAGACCAAAAATTGAAATTTCAAGACAACAAATATTCTTAGTGTCTCATGTTTTAAAAAATATAGATGATGATTATGAAACACTTAACATGTTTGTTGGAAAGAATTATATCGTAACTTTCCACCTCTCACATATACGTTATGTTAATAAAATAGTACCTAAAATTCTTCAACGTGGCGCAGAATATTCGCCATTACATGTAATGCATATGCTAGTTTCAGAAATAGTTGAAGGATATATTCCGATTATCTCAAAAATCGAGAACCGTTTGGATGAAATTGAGGAATCTGATTTTTATAAATCTGGAAGCAAGATTATGGATGAGGTTTTCGAATTAAGAGGCGACTTATTAAAGCTTCGTCGTGGATTAAGACCTATGCGAGAAGTATTGCATAGATTTTTAGTTTCTCGTCGTGTCGAAATGACTGATAATGATAGAAAGTATTTCCACGATATATATGATGACCTTGTTCAACAAACAGAGATTATAGAAGCGAACCGTGAGTTAGCTAGTGATATCCGTGAAAACTTCATGACTTATAACTCATTGAAATCGAACAATATTATGATGACCCTAACGGTTATATCTACAATTTTCCTTCCGTTAACCTTCATAGTAGGATTGTACGGTATGAATTTTAAAAATATGCCTGAGTTAGAATGGAAATACGGGTATTTTTTAGTTGTTGCTATAATGTTCGGGATTACAATTGGAATGCTTTGGGTATTCAAGAAAAAAGGTTGGCTTGATATGTTTAAATAGCATATTAAGTATCGAGGATTACTTATGAGTATTTTTAAACTGACAGTTTTGTTTTTTATGATATTATTAGCGAATTTCTCTATGTTAAGAATTGATTTTGGAAAATTCTTCAAGAAAAACAGTACTAGAGAAATTAAAGTTTTTGTAAGTCTAGCTTCATTTGTGCTAGGGTATATTGCTTATAAGACTATTATTACAATTTATGAATTATCTTTAACTATAGTTAAGTAATTTAGTAGAAAGGAAATTTTATGGATAAAGAATTAGAAAAAAATAAAAGAGAATCAAGATTAGAAAAATCAAGAGAAGATAAATTATTAGCTTTTATTGGAGGGAAATTCATAATCTATATATTATTAATAGTTATTTTATTAGGAATCGCTATTTATTTATATACAGAAATTTCTTATATATTTACTCCAATTAATACAATAATTTCTAGTATAATTACACCGATAATAGTAGCGTATGTATTTTATTACATGTTAAATCCACTTGTAAATTTCTTTTCTAAGAAAATTTCAAGATTTTCTGCGAGCCTACTTGCGATTTTAGTTGGTATAATTACGGTACTAATTGTTATTATTGGAGTAGTACCTATAATTGTTGAGCAAACGCAAAACCTGATTACAGCAATGCCTAGATATGTTGAAGTTGTAAAAGGGTATTTAGAAGAATATTCTGATAATGCTTATGTTCAGGTGGTTGTAGAGTATGTTAATACAAACTTAAACGCTTCGAAAATTAGTGAAAGATTAATAACGATTGCAACATCAGTTGCACAGGGGATAGTTTCATCTATTTCTTCAACGGCTTCGGTGTTGGTAACTATGCCTTTCGTGCTATTTTTCTTATTAAAAGATGCATCTAAATTCAATAAGTTTGTAATAAGTTTATTACCAAAAAAATTAGAAAAACCAGTTGCAGAAACAATTGATGAAATTGATGACAAAGTAGGATCGTATATCCAAGGTCAAATGCTGGTTTCATTATGCATAGGAGTGATGTTATTTATAGGGTATAATGTGATAGGATTACACTATGGATTTTCACTAGCTACTATTGCTGCATTTTTAAGTATAGTTCCTTATTTAGGACCGGTTATTGCTATTACACCAGCAATGTTAGTTGCAGCGTCAACGAGTTGGGTTATGGTAGTTAAAATGTTAGTAGTTTGGGGTGTTGTACAGTTTCTAGAAGGAAATATAATTTCTCCTAACATAATGGGACGAAGCATGAATATGCATCCTTTAACAGTTATTTTTGTAATCTTGATAGGAGTGAATATTTCGGGTGTAGTTGGAGCTATCTTAGGAATACCTGTTTATTCGATATTGAAAGTATTAATTTCTAAACTATTAATATCTCTAAAAGAAAGATACGATAAATTTTATGGGTAATTGATAAAATGAGCTTTAGAGTTTATAACTCTAAGGTTCATTTTTATTTTCGAACTTAAGAAATAGGTATTTGAGATAGATATAATTTAATAAGTTAATTAATAATTATGATGGTATATATTGATATTAGAAATGTATTTTGAAAAATTAATATAATTTTAAATATATAAAAAAAGGTAGATAGTAGTAAATCATTTTCATTATTGCTAGAAATATGCTATAATATTGTAGTTAAATATAAGTAAGTTGAGGTTTGAGAATATGAGTATGATGAAAAAATTCAATAATTTATTCGTTAATGAAGATGATTTTGAAGATGAAGTAGTAGAAAGAGAAGAAGTAAGACAAGAACAACCAAAACAAAGAGTTGTAAAAAAGGAGAATCCAGTGCAAAGTAAACCAAATGTACAAAGTCAACCATCAGGAAGAACAAATAATGTAATATTAACAGAACCTTTAGTTTTCGCTGATAGCAAAGATATAGTTGATGATATTAAACGTAACAAGGTAGTTATTATTAATCTAAGTAAATTAGATGTAGAAACTTCAGATAGATTGTTAGACTTTATTTCAGGTGGAATATATGCACTTGGAGCAAGATTAAAAACTATAGGTGAAGATATTTATCTATGTGTTCCTAATGGAGTTGAGGTTTCAGGAGACTTTTACGAAGGAGAGTATTAATTTTGCTAAATATAACAGAATATTTTTGGGTGTATAAATTCATAATCTATTTATTTAATTTTTATGAATACAGTATGTTAGCGTATATTCTAACATCATGGGTACCGCAAATCAAAAATAATTTTATAGTAGAATTCCTAGAAGCTATTTGTGAACCATATTTAAAACTATTTAGAAAGTTCATACCACCCATTGGAATGTTGGATATTTCGCCTGTCGTAGCGCTTATTGTATTAAGTGTAATACAAAACCTTATAATAGCATTGTTGTTTAAGACAGTATAGTATTATGAAAAAATTAAATTTTTTACAGCAAGCATCAGTAGAACAAAAAGAAGTAGCCGAAAAACTTTTGCAAAGTATAAGTTTTGTGGAAAATAGAAATACTGTTACAAAGTTTCTAACTAATTTCGAACAGGTAATTTTAGAACAAATAGTTGCATATAATTATAGTGATTTTAAAATAGAATTTTTTGGTGGATATAATGATGCTGAGAAAAAGAAAGCAAAGATTATTTCAAATGAATATTATGATGTAGATTATGATATTGTTTGCTTGAAAGCTAAATATAATAATAAATTTAACAAGATCGAGCATAGAAATATTTTAGGAGCAATTCATAACTTAGGTATTAATATAAATAGATTTGGGGATATTGTTGTTCTTGAGAATGAAGTTTATATTTTTGTTGATGAAGAAATTGCCGACTATATAGCGATGGAATTCACGAAAGCTGGTAGAGTAAATCTAAATTTTGAGAGAGTTGAATTAGCTGATGTTGCTATAGAAAAGAAATATGAAGATTTTGAAATAGTAAGTTCTTCATTTAGATTAGATTCAATAGTAGCAAAAATTACTAATAAGTCTCGAAGTAAGGTGAAAGAGTTCTTAGATCAAGATTTTATAAAGTTAAACCATGTAATCGTTAGAAATGGTGAGAAAAATTGCGCAATTCAAGATATAATTTCTATTAGGAAGTACGGAAGATTCGTGGTTAAAGAATACAAACAAAATAAAAAGAGTTTAAAATATAGAATTACAATATCAAAATTAATTTAATCAAATGATTGTCTCAATATATCGACATAAAGTCGTATTTTGAGACATTTTTTTATTATTTTTTCAAAAATGAGCGTTTTCATTTTATTGTTGAGTGTATTGTGCTATACTTAATTGCATAAAACAAATTTATACAAATAATTATGAGGTAAGTAAAATGAAAAAAATATTATTAACTATTTTTTCTTTCTTATTGGTATTTTCTTTAATTGGTTGTTCCCAAAAGAGTTCAACTAAAGAAGAAAAAGTGTTAAAACTTGGTGTAGTACCTAGTAGTAATAGCGAAAAGTTGGTAGACGATTTATCTCCATTTGCTAAAGCTCTAGGAGATAAACTAGGGATGAAAGTTGAGGTATTCACTGCTAGTAGTTATATTGGGGTGATAGAAGGTATAGGTAGTGGAAGTGTTGATTTTGGGTTGGTACCTCCATTTTCTGCAGTGCTTTCTAATAAACAAAGTAATACAAAAAACTTACTAGTAGGAAGAAGTACTAGTGGAAAACCTGGTTATTTTGCAGAAGTTTTTGTTAGAAAAGATTCTAATATAAAAAGCTTAGCTGATTTGAAAGGGAAAAAAATTGCTTTTGTTGATCCTTCATCTGCTTCAGGTTACATTTATGCTGGTGCAATGTTGAAAGATGCCGGAATTGATTTAGACAAAGACATAAAGTATCAATTTAGTGGAGGTCATGACAAAAGTTTACAATTATTACTAAATAAAGATGTAGATGCAGTAGCTAGCTATGAAAATGTAATTAGAAAATATACAAAAGAATTTCCTACGCTAAAAGAAGATGTTACACCAATAGCAAAAAGTGAGCTAATACCAGGAGTTACAGTAGTAGCATCAAATAATTTAGATGAAGAAACACAGAAAAAAATTAAACAGGCATTATTAGATATTCAAAATGATAAAGAAACAATTCAGATTTTAACAAATCTATTCAGTATTACTGGTTTTGAAGAACCAAATAATGACGCATATAAAGCTATAGTGAGAATCTCTGAAAAAATGAATATTGACTTGAATAAAGTAAAATAATACGAATAATTTCAAAAAAATATTAATTTAATAAAAAAAAATTATTTAAAACTGAATTCTAAAAATCCTATCTTATCAAGAATAATAGAGAGTTCATAAATATGTAATTGAAAAAATAAAAAAAGTTATACAAAAGTATTGACATTATGTTAATACTTTTGTATAATAAATATTGTTCGTTAGGAACACAAATATTTATCCACAGTAGCTCAGTTGGTAGTAGCATCTGACTGTTAATCAGAGGGTCGCAGGTTCGAGTCCTGCCTGTGGAGTTGGAGTAGTACTCAAGAGGCTGAAGAGGCGCCCCTGCTAAGGGTGTAGGTCGGGAAACCGGCGCGAGGGTTCAAATCCCTCCTGCTCCGTTTTTTTATTGGCCCGTTGGTCAAGTGGTTAAGACACCGCCCTTTCACGGCGGTAACACGGGTTCGAATCCCGTACGGGTCACCATTTGAATTAAATACATTGAGAATAAGAGTTAGGTCCCGTGGTGTAGCGGTTATCACGCCTGCCTGTCACGCAGGAGATCGCGGGTTCGATTCCCGTCGGGACCGCCATTTTTGCCTTGATAGCTCAGTTGGTAGAGCAATGGATTGAAGCTCCATGTGTCGGCAGTTCGACTCTGTCTCAAGGCATTTTTTTATTTAAAATTAATATTTTGGCGGCTGTGGCGAAGTGGTTAACGCATCGGATTGTGGTTCCGACATTCGGGGGTTCGATTCCCCTCAGCCGCCCCATTTTTAGAAATTAGCAAAGAAGTAGTGTAGAAGTACATTACTTCTTTTTTTTTTATAAAATGGAATTTTAAAGTTTGGGCTCTTTGTCAAATTCGGGGCATGGAGAAAAATAGGAAATGAAATCTAGGCAGCATTTTGCTGCTTAGATTTTTTCTTGTTTTCTTTAAGTTTGACATTATTTTTATACTCAGAAACAAATAATCTAGACATAATTAAAATGCGTAATCTGAAATTACTAAAGCTAGAATATCCATAAGATACTCTCTTTAGTAGTTTTATTTTATTATTAAATCCTTCTAATGGACCATTAGAATACTTATATTTAACAGCATTAAGCATATACTCTTTGTGCTTTTTCATAGTATTTATAGCTTTAGATACACCTTTAGATAATCCCTTAGTATCCATATCTATATACTTCTCTAATTCTACAGAAGCTTTAGCCTTAATAGCTTCTCTAATCTCATGTACTCTCTCATAACTAGCTGTAAACTCATCATCTATAGCTAATATATAATCTAATACTTCTTTTCTAGTTACATAGCGTTTAAAGCTTCTAGAATAGAATATTTTTGTTGAATTTACTTTATCTCTATCTTCTAATATTACTTTCCAAAAGTTCTTTAAAACAGTGTAAATAGAGCCTTTTTTATTCTTATATTGGTTCATTAGTTTTATTCTAGCTTTATTTAATTCTCTATTAACATTTTGTACTATATGGAATCTATCTATAATTATTTTAGCGTTAGGGAACATCTCTCTAATCATATTCATATAAGGAGGATAAATATCTATACAGATTGTTTTTACTTTCTTTCTTACTTTCCTTGGATATCTCATAAAGTATTGTTTTAATATATGTTGTGTTCTTCCATCTACAATATCTATAAAATCATGTGTTTTAGCATCTAAGAATACGAAGCTCATTCCATTTTTACTGTCTTTAGTTGACTTTATCTCATCAAAACATAGGTGTTCTGGTAGGTTTGAATGAGTCTTAACTTCTACAGCTTCTCTACATGATTTCATTACTCTTACTACTGTAGATACTGATACATTACTTAATTCAGCTATATCTTTAAATGATATTGTCTTAGAAAGATTCTTCATAATGTAGAATATAAGATTTTTAGATATACTGCAGTATTTTTGTACAAATGATGTTTCAGCACAAAACTTAGAATTACATTCTTTACATTTAAAGCGTTGTTTCTTTAATCGTAGATATGTAGGGCATTCTGACATCTTTAATAAAGCTACTTTTAATGGATCTGTGAATCCATTTTTAACTATATTATTTCCTTCTTTTATACAACCACAGTTTGTACAACACTTTGGATTGTATGATAAAGTCCCATGAAATACGAATGTATCTTGACCGTCTACATTAATTAAATCAAGTTTATCATCCATAGTTATATTTTGGTCTTTTATTAATAGTAAATTTGTGATAAAATTAGACATGACAAATATCCTTTCTTAGTTAATTATTTTTCTACACTTTAATTATATTGGGTATTTGTCTTTTTGTATATAAAAATTGAAATCCGGGGCTGGAATTTTTCCATGCCCCGGATTTAGTATACAACCAAAGTTTGTAAGCAAATAAATAGAAATTTTTAAAAAATAAGAGTAAAATTAAACCTATAAACTTAAGGAGATAAAATAACATGGAAAAAACTTTCGAACAAGACTTAGAGAACTTTAAAGTAATAGATTCAAAAACTGCTTTTGAAAAAATTGAATCAAAAGAAAAATTTGTATTGTTTATTGGTAGATCATCATGCCCATTCTGCAGAAGATTCATGCCAAAATTAAGTGAAGTCGTTGTTTCTAATAAAGTAGAAGCATTCTTTATTAATTCTGAGGACTTTTCTGATGCATCAGGAATTGAATCATTACGTGAAAAATATTCTATTAGAACTGTACCAGGATTATTAGTTGCTGAAGCTGGTGAAGTTAAAGTTGTATGTGATTCTAGCTTATCTGTAGAAGAAATTACAACATTCATTAAATAAAAATATAACTCGTCTATTTAATATAGGCGAGTTTATTATTTTACGATTATTTTTAGTTAAATGTAAACAGTTTAATAAATGTACTAAATTTAGTAGCAAAATACTGAAAAAAACTGTTTTAAGTGATATAATAGTACTTATAAAATTTTACTAAAGTTAGAATTAGTTTATTTTAAAATTCATTATATGATAATGAGGTGATGAAGTGAAAAGTGAGAAGTTAGAAGTTAAAAATCTAGTATTTAACTATGGAGTAAAAAATATATTAAATGACATCTCATTTAATGTTGATCAAGGGGAATTTGTAGCTGTAGTGGGAAAGAGTGGTGCTGGTAAATCAACTTTACTGCGTTGCTTAAATCTATTGAATAAACCTAAATCTGGAGAAATTAATATAGCTGGTAAAAATATAGTCAATTACAATAAGAAAAAATTAAAGCTTATTAGAAGAGAAATTGCATTTATATTCCAAGATTATAATGTTCTTGATAATTTATATACAGTTGAAAATGTATTGACTCCATATTTAGTAAAAAAATCTCCATTAGGCCTTTTACTTGGTTATACTAAGAAAGAGTATAATGAAGGAGTAGGTTATTTAAAACAGGTTGGTTTAGAAGAGGAGGCTTTTAAAAAGTCTAAGTATTTATCTGGTGGACAGAAGCAAAGGGTAGCAATCGCTAAGGCGCTCGCACAAGATCCGAAATTTTTATTAGCTGATGAACCTGTGAGTAGTTTAGATGAAAAGAACACTATTCTTATAATGGATACATTTAAGAAATTAAATAAAGAAAAAGATATTACTGTTTTAATCAATTTACACGATGTAAATCTTGCGAAAAAATATAGTACAAAAATTTTAGGATTGAAAGACGGAAAAGTTTTATTTTATAAAGATTCTGATATGGTGACTAAAGATGAATTTGAAGAACTTTATAATTAAAAAATATATAAATAAAATATTAGCTAGCATATTTATAGTATGTATTATTTTTATTGCGTTTATACAATATGATGCAAAAACTTTTTCAGTAGGTTTTAAAAGAATACAGAACTTATTAGGCCGAATGTATCCTGTTGATTTTTCAATCTTGGGTGAGTTAAAACAACCTATAATTGAAACGATAAATATAGCATTGTTTTCATCAATATTAGCTTTATTTACAGCGTTATTGTTTTTACCGATATTGACAAATGTACTTTTTAAATTAAAAATAATACCTAAATTATTCAGTACTGTGTTTTCTATTTTTAGAACAATACCTTTTCTAATTATTGCGGCTATTCTTGTTAGTTTATTTAGTACAGGTGTTTTCAGTGGATTTGTAAGTATTTATTTAATTAATTTTCTTACGGCGTCTAAATTACTTAAGGAGTATGCAGAAGAAGTAGAGATTAAACAGCTAGAGGCAATGGAGTCACTAGGAAGTTCAAAATTTATTATATATAAAAATGCAATTCTTTCTAACTTAAAACCACAGGTGGTTTCTATATATTTCTTAACGCTAGAGTCTAGTATTCGTGGAGCAAGTGTTCTAGGTTTAGTAGGAGCAGGTGGAATAGGTCAAAGATTGTGGCAAGAGCTGAATCATTTGAGGTATGATAGAGTATCAATAATTATACTTACTCTAGTAATTCTAATATTTTTTATCGATTTAGTGAGTTACTTTTTTAGAAATTATAGTAATTCTTCACAACTAACTTTTGATAAATTTATTTTTAGAAAAAACACTATTAGAGTTGTTACACCTATAGTACTAGTTGGAAGTATTCTGTATGTCACTAAATATATTACCATTACCCAAGAAAGATTTTTAATAGGATTAAAACAGTTAAAGGTGCTGGGAAATGGAATTATAAATCCTGATCTAGAATATGTACCAAAGATGTTCAGCGAGTTAATGGTAAGTATTGAAATAGCTTTTAGTGCAACGATATTTGCCGCAGTAACAGCGATTTTTACATCGTACTTATCTTCGGTTAATTTATTTGGTAAATATAAAGCGCTAAGTATGAAAATTTTCATAAATATACTAAGAACATTCCCGCCGATAATAGTAGCTTTAATATTCTTTAGAGGATTTGGACCAGGGGCAATCAGTAGCTTTTTTGCATTATACATTTATACAGTTGGTGTAATGACAAAAATGTACAATGAAGTTCTAGAAGGGATAAATACTAATGTACTACTAATGACGAAGAGTTTAGGTCTTGGAAGTTTCATTAGTTATATAAAAATAATATTTAATGGATATTTCCCTGAATTTGTTACTATAGTGTTGTATAGATTTGAATCAAATATTAAAAATTCTACGATACTTGGTATGGTTGGAGCAGGTGGAATTGGACATTTACTTGTAAATAATATAGAATATAGAAATTGGAACAGAATTTCAACATTATTAATTGGGTTATCACTTTCGATAATCATTATAGAAAATATATCATATTTAATTAGAATGAAAGTTAAAAAATAGTATAAAAGTACATAGGAGGATTAAATGCGTTTAAAAGTAGGAAAAATTGTAAATACTCACTCATTGAAAGGAGAGGTGAAAGTAATTTCATCTACAGATTTTGAAGAGCAACGCTTTGAAAAAGGCACTGAATTATTAATAACACGTGGTAATCAAGTTGTAAAAGAAGTGACTGTAGAAAGTTATAGAACTCATAAAAACAACCTTTTAGTGAAGTTTGTTGGAATTGACTCGATTGAAGAAGCTGAAAAACTTAAAAATCTGCAAATTAAAATTGATTCAGATAATATTGGTGAGTTGGAAGAAAATGAATTCTACTTTCATGAAATCATTGGATGTGAAGTTTTTGATGAAAATGGGAAATCTTTAGGTGAAATTTCTGAAATCCTAACACCAGGAGCTAATGATGTTTGGGTTATAAAATCACAAAACGGTAAAGAAATCTTGATACCATATATTGAGGATGTAGTGAAGAAAATAGATGTTGAGAATAAGAAAATAGATATCGAAGTTATGGAAGGACTAATTGACTAATGAAAATTGATATACTGACGTTATTTCCTGATATGTTTGATTCGTTAAATCATTCGATTTTAGGGAAAGCAAAAGATAATAAGTTATTAGACATAAATATAGTAGATTATCGTAAATTCTCTGGAAATAAGCATAATCAAGTAGATGATTATCCATTCGGTGGTGGTCAAGGTATGGTTTTAAAACCTGAACCAATATTTAATGCTGTAGAAAGTTTAGATAAAACAGATAAAACACGTATCATTTTATTATGTCCTCAAGGAGAAAGATTTAGTCAGAAAAAAGCTGAGGAACTTTCAGAAGAAGAGCATTTAATATTTATCTGTGGTCATTATGAAGGATACGACGAAAGAATTAGAGAATACCTTGTAACTGATGAACTCTCAATTGGAGATTTCATTTTAACTGGTGGGGAATTTGCTGCGATGACTATGGTTGATAGTATTGCTAGACTTGTACCAGATGTATTAGGGAAAGAAGAATCTCATAAAGATGATTCATTTTCGACTGGTCTTTTAGAATATCCACAATACACAAGACCAAAAGACTACAAAGGGATGGTAGTTCCTGATGTGTTAACAAGTGGACATCATAAGAATATAGAAACTTACAGAAAAAAAGAAAGTCTACGAAGAACATATCTAAGACGTCCAGATTTACTAGATAACTATGAATTGAGTAAAGAAGAAACAAAATTACTCGATGAAATAAAAAAAGAATTAAAAAATTAACATAAAATAAATGACATAACTATATTTTTGATGTATAATATTAATATAGTATGTATTGTAAGCACAGGAGGATTAGAAGTAATGACAACTTCATTTGAGGAATTATTAAATAGCTCAGAAATGCTGAAAAAAGGAGACAAAGTAACTGGTACAGTATCTAAAATCGATAACGATAAAGTATACGTTGATGTAGCAGGAGCTCAATATGACTGCGTAATTTTACGTAATCAAATTACAAGAAAACCATTCGAAAATATTGAAGAAGTATTATCAGTTGGCGATGAAGTAGAAGCTCAAGTAACAGGAATCAGAGCTGACCGTGAAAAAAGATCAGAAGACGTACCTGGTGTAATTTATTTATCACACAAAATTTTAGAAAATGCTGAATATAAAAAATTAATGGAATTATCTTGGACAGGAATCATTGAAAAATTCGAAAACGGCGAATTAATTCAAGCTACAGTTTCAGGTCAAACTAAAGGTGGATTATTAGCAGACGTAGAAGGATTACGTGCGTTTATCCCAGGTTCATATATCGACACTAAATTTAGAAAAGATTTATCTAAATTTGTAAGAAATGAATACACATTCAAAATTGAAGAAGTGGATAAATCTAAAAATAAAATTATCTTAAACAGACGTGCAATTTTAGAAGAAGAAAAAGCTAAAAAATTAGCAGAAGTTTATGGTAACATTAATGAAGGTGATGTTATTGAAGGTAAAGTTAGTCGTATTACTGACTTTGGTGCTTTTGTAAACATTGGTGAAGTTGACGGATTACTTCACATCTCAGAAATCTCTCACGCTCGTGTAGAAAAAGTTTCTGACGTACTTTCAGTTGGGGATACAGTTAAAGTTGCTGTTATCGCTGTAGATAAAGAAAATGAAAAAATTTCACTTTCAGCAAAAACATTATTACCAACTCAATGGGAAGTAGCTCGTGCTACAATCAAAGTTGGTGATGTATTGGAAGGAGTTGTTCGTAACACAACTTCATTCGGTGCTTTCGTAGAAGTTTTACCAGAAGTTGAAGGATTAGTTCACATTTCTCAAATTTCTCATGATAGAGTAACAAACGTAGAAGACGTTCTTAAAAAAGGTGACAAAGTTACTGTAAAAGTATTAGAATTTGATTTCGAAAGCGAAAGATTATCTCTATCAATCAAAGAACTTTTAGAAAAACCAGTTAAAGAAGAAGTTAAAGAAGAAGCAGAATACGATACTTCTTACTTAAAAGATGAAGATACTTCATTTAGTTTAGGGGACAAATTTAAAGACATCGAACTTTAATTTGAAAAAATAGAGAAATAAAGGCAGTAGATAGCTTGTCTATTGCTTTTATTTTTTAGGTATAAAGATAAAGTAAAAATTTAAAGATATGGAGGGAAAAACATGGCAAAACCAACAGTTGCGATAATAGGTAGACCTAATGTAGGTAAATCTACAATTTTCAATAAAATTATTGGTGATAGACTTTCTATCGTAGAAGATGTAGCAGGTGTTACACGTGATAGAATTTATTCAAAAGCAGAATGGTTGAACTATTCATTCTTCATGATTGATACAGGGGGAATTGAGTTAGAAGATACTCCATTCCAAAAACAAATCAGAGCGCAAGCTGAATTAGCTATAGATGAAGCCGATGTAATTATATTCTTAACAAATGGTCGCGATGGTGTTACAAGTGATGATGAAGAAGTTGCAAAATTATTATATAAAACTGATAAACCAGTAGTTCTTGCAGTAAATAAAATTGATAATTTTGATATGAACCATATGATTTATGATTTCTATTCATTAGGATTTGGAGATCCATTCCCAATTTCTGGATCACACGGTTTAGGTATCGGTGACTTATTAGATGAAGTTTGTAAAAACTTTAAAGTTCTAGAAGAAGAGGAAGAAGATGATAAGATCAGATTCTCTCTAATAGGACGTCCAAATGTTGGGAAATCTAGTTTAATTAACACTATTTTAGGAGAAGAACGTGTAATTGCTTCTGATATCGCTGGAACAACACGAGATGCAATAGATACTGATTTTAAACATAATGGAGATGAGTATGTCGTAATCGATACAGCTGGTATTAGAAAACGCGGTAAAGTATATGAAAGTTGTGAAAAATATTCAGTTCTTCGTTCTCTTAAAGCTATTGAACGTTCAGATGTCGTCTTAGTTGTTCTTAATGCTGAGGAAGGTATTATTGAACAAGATAAGAAAGTAGCCGGATATGCTCACGAATCTGGAAAAGGTGTAATCATCGTTGTTAACAAATGGGATGCGATTGAAAAAGACGATAAAACTATGAAAGAATTTGAAGAAAAAATTCGAGATAGTTTTGCATACTTAGATTATGCGAAAATCGTATATGTTTCTGCAAAAACAAAACAACGTGTATTTAACATCTTCCCATTAATTAAAGAATCTTATGAAAATAGACAACGTCGCATTCAAAGTTCTACACTTAATGAAATCGTTGTGGATGCTGTTTCTATGAATCCAACACCACAAGATAAAGGTAAAAGACTTAATATTTTCTATGCATCACAAGTTGCGATTAATCCACCGACATTCGTGTTTTTCGTGAATTATCCAGAACTTATGCACTTCTCATATGAGAGATTTTTAGAAAATAGAATTCGTGATTCATTTAACTTTGAAGGTACTCCTATTAAACTATTAGCAAGACAAAGAAACTAGTGGAATAGATTAGTTATTCAAATTTTAAAACATTAACTTAATAAAACGATAAAAGAGTGGTTCTAAAATGATTTTAGAACTGCTCTTTTATGTTAATAATTTTATGAAAGAAATAATGGAAACAATCCGCATTACTTTCATTAAAATTTAATGGTAAAATTTAGTCAAAATACTAGCAAATATATTTAGAACATGGTATAATTTATCTTATATAATTTACTAATTAGGAGGTAATCTATATGCCATTAGGATATTATGGAATGTCAGGAAGTTATATACTTTACTTTTTACTAATTATGTTAATCCCTTTATGGGCACAATTCAAAGTAAAAAGAACATACGAAAGATATAAAAAAGTAAGAACAAAATCAGGATTAACTGGAAAAGAAGTTGCAGAAATAATAATGCAAGCAAATGGAATTACAGGTGTTAGAGTAGTAAGAGGTGAGGTTGAATTATCAGACCACTATGATCCAACTAATAATGTTGTAGTTTTATCACCAATCGTACATGATCAACCTACAGTTGCATCAGTTGCAATTGCTGCACACGAAATCGGTCACGTTATTCAAGATAAAGTAGCAGACTACAAACCAATGAGATGGAGACACTCTCTAGTACCATTAGCGAATCTTGGAGGAAACTTATCAATTATTCTTATTATGGTAGGATTCTTATTAACAGGATTAATCGGACAATTTGGTTATACTGTCGCTTGGGTTGGAGTAGGATTTATGCTATTTGCAGTACTATTCCAAGTAGTAACACTGCCAGTAGAGTTCGATGCTTCAAAACGTGCTTTAGAGCAAGTAGTTGATTTAAATATTGTAGATGATCAAGAACACAGACACTGTCGTAAGGTTCTAACTGCAGCAGCATTAACATATGTAGCAGCAGCGATGGTTGCTTTAATGGAACTATTAAGATTCATCTTTATTTTATTAAATAGTAGTAATAGAGACTAATAATTAATATTAACCAATGCGGTCAAAATAATAAAAAACGACTAGAAGTCAAGATTTTCATAAAATCACGATTTTCTAGTCGTTTATTTTTTTATATTAGGGTTAATCAAAAAGGGGCTGATTCAAAAGTCCTAAATTTTAACAAGGTTTATATGAAAATTCATAGACGCAGTGGTTTATTGATATCTAAATTTGCTTTATAAAAGCTTTTTAGATATCTAATAACCTGTGCGGGGGTGACTCGACAAAATCTTGTTTCTTCGAAATCACGATTTTTGAGTCACTCCCATATTAAAACTTATAGACACTCTAACAAATCGAAACCTTAATTCGCCTTGTGGAAACTTTTTAGAAATTGTATAGAATTTGTGGGGGAACTCTATACAAAAATTACTATTTTTGTTTTACTCCTAGTTAAGTAAATAATAAAGCTAAATAACAAGTTAATATAGCTTTCATAATATCCATATTAGTGTTATAATATTGTAAGACTATATAATGAAGAGGTAAAAAATGATTTACGGAATAGGTTGTGATATCGTCGATATTCATCGCTTCGAAAAATATGTTGATGATAAAAAACGACTTGAAAAATTATATACAGAATATGAATTAAATGAATTTTATAAAATAACAAATAAAAGAAGAAAAATGGAATTCCTTGCGGGACGCTTTGCGGTAAAAGAAGCAACCTCTAAAGCACTTGGAGTTGGAATTTCTAAGGAGTTTTCTTTTCATGATGTTGAGGTAAAAAAAGATGATAATGGGAAACCATATATAGAATATGGTGACTTTAGGACACATTTGACTATAAGCCATACTGATACAACAGTAGTGGCGTTTGTTGTTTTAGAGAAAGGGGATTAGATTAATGATTAATGATAGACCAACACAATTAAGAGTAAATTTGGATGCATTATTAAATAATTACAGAAAGTTAAATGCTTTAAATAACAAAAAAATCGGATTAGCTATTGTTAAAGCAGATTCTTATGGATTGGGTTCGAAAGTAATCGCAGATTATCTATATAAAAATGGAGTTAGGCATTTCGCAACAGCTACATTAGAAGAAGCAATAGAGCTAAAAGATGTTATTAAAGATAGTATGGTCCTTGTATTAGGAGTTACAAATCCCCAAAATGTTAAATATGCAGTAGAAAATAATGTTTCTTTAACATGTCCGTCTAAAGAATGGTTAGAAGAAGCTTTAGTACAATCGCAGCAAATAGAAGGAAAATTAAAAATTCATGTTAAAATAGACACGGGAATGGGAAGAATTGGAACTTCCGATTTAGAAGAACTAAAAGAGATTGATAACTTATTAGATTCAGAAAAACTTGATTTTGAAGGGATTTTTTCACATTATTCAAATGCTGATGGGGATGATGATAATTATGACAATTATCAAACAGAAAATTTCGAAAATTCTCTTAATGTTTTCACTCATAAACCGAAATATATTCATATAGAAAATTCAGCAGGAACTGTAAAATATAGTGATAGAGAAGATCATTACAATCTTTCTAGAATAGGTATTGCACTATATGGATGTTATCCAAGTGGAAATATTGAAAAATTAGATAAGGTACAATTAGAACCTGTAGCTAGTTTAATTAGTAAAGTGACACATGTAAAAAAATTCCAAGCAGGACAAAAACTTGGGTACGGTGTTAGCTATGAAGCTAGACAAGATGAATATATCGCGACAGTGCCTATAGGATATGCTGATGGCTTACTAAGGAGAGCTCAAGGATTTAAAATTAGAGTTGGATCTGAAGAGTGTGAAATTGTTGGACGTGTATGTATGGATCAACTTATGGTTCGTTGTAGTGAAAATGTAAAAGTAGGAGACGATGTACTATTCTTTGGAGAATATAACGGTCAAAATGTTTCAGTAGATGCTTTTGCAGAATATCAAAATACAATAAGTTATGAAATATTTTGTTGTATAAATAAACGTGTTCCAAGAGTTTATTATAATAATAAGATGGAGTTATAGAATGTACGAGAAAATTACAAAAAATTTGGCAACTAAGCTAAAGATACAAGATAAGTATGTGGTAAATGTATTAAATCTATTAGAAGAGGGAAATACAATTGCTTTTATCGCTAGGTATAGAAAAGAATTAACAAATTCTTTAGATGAAGTTGCTATAAAACAAATACAAGATGAATTTAATTATTTAAAATCTCTTGAAGAAAGAAAAGAAGAAGTAATTAGATTAATTTCAGAAAAAGGTCTACTTACTGATGAGTTGAAAAAAGATATTTTAGCTCAAGAAAAACTACAAAGGGTAGAAGATTTATATCGTCCGTTTAAAGAGAAAAAACGTACTAAGGCTACGATAGCTAAAGAAAAAGGATTAGAGAAATTAGCTAACTATATTTTGAAACTTCCAAAATCTTTAGAAGTTTTAAATAAAGAAGCAGCTAAATATATAAATACTGAAAAAGAAGTAAATAGTATTGAAGAAGCTATTAATTATGCACTAGATATTATCGCAGAAAATATTTCAGACAGTGCAAAATATCGTGAGTATGTTCTTGAAAATACTAGAAAGTTTGGTCAAATCACTTCAGTACTAAAAAAAGGTGGAGAAGAGAAAGACGAAAACTCTACATATAAAAACTATTATGAATTCGGTGAACAAATTTCGAAAATTGCTTCACATAGAATTCTTGCTTTAAATAGAGCGGAAAAAGAAGGTATAATTCGTGTAAGTATAGAAAATGATAAAGATAGACTACATAATTATATTCTTAGAGGATTAACAAAAAATCGTCAAACAGCAATAAATGAATTACTATTAGAATGTGTTGCGGATAGTATGAAACGTTTAATTTATCCATCTATCGAAAGAGAGATTCGTAGTGATTTAACGAAAAAAGCAGAAGAAGACTCTGTTGTTATTTTCTCAGAGAACTTAAAACAACTTTTAATGCAAAGTCCTCTAAAAAACAAGAAAGTTTTAGGAATAGACCCAGCGTTTAGAACTGGTTGTAAGATGGCGATTGTTGATGAATATGGTAATTTTATAGATAAGATGGTTATTTATCCGCATAAACCAGCATCAGCAGATAAACAAGAGAAATCTAAAAAAGATTTAATTAAATTTATTAATAAACACAATATTAATTTAATAGCTATCGGTAATGGGACAGCATCTCGTGAAACTGAAAAATTTGTTGTAGAAAATTTAAAAGAAGCGGGACTAAAAATAGATTATGTTATAGTTAATGAAGCGGGAGCAAGTGTTTACTCAGCGAGTGAAGTGGCTCGTGAAGAATTTCCTGATTTTAACGTAGAAGAGAGAAGTGCAGTATCAATTGCACGTCGTATTCAAGACCCGCTAAGTGAACTAGTAAAAATCGATCCTAAGTCAATCGGTGTTGGACAATATCAACATGATATAACACCTAAATTTTTAGAAAAAGAACTAACTTTCGTAGTTGAAACAGCGGTAAATAAAGTAGGGGTAAATGTTAATACAGCCTCAGTATCTTTATTATCATATGTTTCAGGTGTTAATAAGCAAATAGCTAAAAATATTGTGGCTTATCGTCAAGAAAATGGGAAAATTGAAACTATTAAAGAAATTGCTAAAGTACCAAGATTAGGTAAGAAAACATATGAGCAATGTGTAGGATTCTTTAGAATACCAGATAGTAAAAATATTTTTGATGCTACAGGTATTCACCCTGAGAGTTATAAAGCTGCAGAAAACTTATTAAAAGAATTGAAATTATCTACTAAGGAAGTTGGGACTGAAGAGTTTGCAACTACTGTGGAAGCTGTAGATAAGAAAGAACTGGCTGAAAAAATTGGTGTAGGAATAGAAACACTTGAAGATATAATTAAAGATTTAAAACAGCCATTACGTGATGAACGTGAATCATTTGCTAAACCATTGTTAAAATCAGATATTCTGACAATAGATGACCTGCAAATTGGTGTAAAATTAGCTGGAACTGTTAGAAATATTACACAGTTTGGAGCTTTTATAGATATAGGTCTTAAGCAAGATGCAATGGTTCATATTTCAAAAATCAGTAAAAATTATATTAAAAACCCATTAGACGTTCTTAGTGTAGGACAAATCGTTGATGTGTATGTTATTGATGTAGACAAAGAACGAGGTCGTGTCGCACTAGCAATGTTTAAAGATTAAAGGAGGTAGAAATGAGTAATAACAAATCAAAATACCTTCCAAGTATAGATAGCTTGAGGGCATTGGCGGTATTAGCCGTTATTATTTATCACGTCGATGTAAATTATCTACCAGGTGGTTTCTTAGGTGTTGATTTATTCTTTGTTTTATCAGGTTATTTAATTAGTTCATTGATTATTAAAGAATATAAAAAGACAGGGTCTCTTAATTTATATAATTTTTATTTAAGAAGAGCTAGACGTTTATTACCAGCAGTGTATTTTATGATAACTGTAGGATTGATAGTGATGGTGCTATTCAATGATGTATTACTACGTAAAAGTCATCTTGATGCCTTATTTGGTTACATATATTCAAGTAACTGGTGGTATATATTCCATAAATTAGATTATTTTGATAGTTTTGGTTCGCAAAGTCCATTTAAACATTTATGGTCATTAGCTATTGAAGAACAATTTTACATGGTTTTCCCATTGTTATTTTTAATATTTAATAGGAAAAAGAAAGCCAAAGATGGAACATATAAATTAAATAAGAATTTTTTATATGTTGTTGTAGGATTAATATTTATATCTCTAATAACACATATTTTATTATTCGATATAAATAATATTAGTCGAATTTATTTTGGAACAGATACTAGAGCATTTTCGTTACTTGTTGGTGTTGTAGGAGCGATTTTATATCCTATGGATAAACTTAATACAAGAGTAACGCCAAAAGAAAATATACGTTACAGTTTAGTATCGTTTGTTTCGATAGCTATCTTAATAGCAATTATGATTTATACTTCAGAGTACAATACTTGGCTATATCGAGGAGGATTCCTACTTGTAGCTATTTTAGGGTTAGTGATTATAATAAGTAGTGGGAAACAACATACTATAATGTCAAAACTACTATCATTCAAACCAATAGTTTTTATTGGTAAAATTTCGTATAGTTTATATTTATGGCATTTTCCAATTTTAGTGTTAACTACACCAGTGTCAGAAATTGGTAATCCTAATATTTTATACGTAATATTACGAATTATACTTACATTTGTTGTAGCTATTATAAGTTACGTATTTGTTGAGACACCAATTCGAAAACTAGGATTTATAAACTACGTTAACTTGGTTTATAAAAAAATAATAAAACGTCCTAAAAAAGCAAGAAAAGTATACGCTAGTATTATAGGTGTAGTATCATTACTATTTGTGATGGGAATATTTGGGAAAGGTGTTCCATTCCTTTCAACAGCTTTTGTAAAAGAAATGGAAAACAATAAAGAAACTCAATTTGTAAATAATCAAAATAATAATAGTGATAATAATCAAAATAAATCTACTGATGAGAATAAAGATAACAAAGAAAATAAAGATGATAAAAATAATTCAGACAAGAAATATAGTTCTGTAGTTGTTATGGGAGATTCTCTGACAGTTGATATCGGAGAGAAATTTAAAGAGTTGTATCCAGGAGCTGTTATCGATGGTAAAATAGGTCGACAATTATATATGGCAGTGGATGAAGCTAAAAATTACGCTCAATATAACAATGAGAATTCAGCGATAATATTCCAACTAGGAACTAATGGACCATTCACTGAAAGTCAACTTGATGAATTAGTGAAGATTTTTGATAAAGCTGATATTTACTTCGTTAATGTTAAAGTACCAAGAGCTTGGGAAAAAACTGTAAATTCAGAGTTAACAAAAGCAAAAGAAAAATACTCTAATGTAACTATAATCGATTGGTATTCCGTAGCAAATGGTAATACTACTTTATTTGAACCAGATAAGGTACATTTAAAACCGAACGGTGCAGAAAGAATGGTTGATTTAATTGTGAAAAATCTTAAACGACCAGTAGAAATTAAAGAAGGTTAGAAGAGATATTATATAATATACATAAAACTAAGTAGTTTTAAGAGACTGCTTAGTTTTATTTGTTGTATTAAAAAATAATAACAATATAAAAACGAAGAAGTATTATTTAATTGGAATTAAGTTTAGTTTCTCATGAATTTTTGAATATCAAAAATTTAAATAATTTTTGTGATTGAAACATAAATATAACAATTGATAAGGCTTTTCTTAGTGAATTGTTGAACTTTCATTGAAATATGAATATAGTTTGTGATATAATATTCTAGTATTAAAATATATTTAAAATAGTAAAAAAGGAGATAACTATGACAAAAGTAAGAGTAAGATATGCACCATCTCCAACAGGAAATTTACATATCGGAAATGCAAGAACAGCATTATTTAATTACCTTTTTGCAAAACATTACGGTGGAGACTTCGTACTAAGAATTGAAGATACTGACTTCAAACGTAATAAAGAAGAAGGTGAAAGAAGCCAACTTAAATACATGGATTGGCTAGGTCTTGATTATGATGAAGGTATTGGAAAAGAAAAAGAATTCGGTCCTTACCGTCAATCAGAAAGAATCGATATCTATCAAAAATACGCAGATCAACTTATTGCTGAAGATAAAGCATACAAATGTTACATGACTGCTGAAGAATTAGAAGCGGAAAGAGAAGAGCAAATTGCTAATGGATTACCACCACGCTATAGTGGAAAACATGCTCATCTTACTAAAGAAGAACAAGAAGCATTTGAAAAAGAAGGTAGAAAACCATCTATCCGTATTCGTGTTCCACAAGACAGAACTTATAAATTCGATGATATGGTTAAAGGTGAATTATCATTTGAAGGACATGACTTCGGTGATTTCGTAATCATTAAAAATGATGGAGTAGCTACATATAACTTTGCGGTGGCAATCGATGATCATTTAATGCAAATTTCTCACGTTCTACGTGGAGATGATCACGTTTCAAATACACCGAAACAACTTGTTGTATATGAAGCATTAGGATTTGAACCACCAAGATTTGGTCACATGACTCTAATCGTAAATGAAAACAAGAAAAAATTATCTAAACGTGATGAAACAATCATTCAATTCATCGAACAATATGATGAATTAGGATACCTTCCAGAAGCATTATTTAACTTCATTACATTATTAGGATGGTCTCCAGAAGGTGAACAAGAAATTTTCACTAAAGAAGAATTTGTTGAAATTTTCGATGAAAAACGTTTAAGTAAATCACCAGCGTTCTTCGATAATAACAAACTAACTTGGATTAATAACCAATATATTAAAGCACAACCTTTAGAAAGAATCGTAGACTTATCATTACCATTCTTCGTAAAAGAAGGTGTTGCAACTGCTGAAGAAGTGGAAGCAAATAAAGCTTGGTTTGAAAAATTAATTTCTCTATACCAACCACAAATGAGTTATGGTGCTGAAATTGTAGAATTAACAAAACAATTCTTCGTAGAAGAAGTAAAATTTGATGAAGAAGAATTAGAAATTTTAAAACAAGAAACAACAGCAACAGTATTCGAAGATTTCTTAACAAAAGTTGAAGAAGTAGAAGAATTTACTGCTGATAATATCAAAGCTTTAATCAAAGCTATTCAAAAAGATACTGGAGTAAAAGGTAAAAACTTATTCATGCCAATTCGTATAGCTTCTACAGGATCAATGCACGGTCCAGAATTAAACACAAGCTTAGAATTACTAGGTAAAGAAAGAGTAGCATCTAGAGTAAAAGCTGCATTAGAAACAATTAAATAAAAAGTTTTAAATTTTTATAAATTAAGGGTGAAATAAATTGAGAATATCTAATTTTAGATTAGCCCTTAATTTTAATTTTCCAGCTGGGAAAAATAAGAGAAGAAATATAAATAAAAGTAAAGAAAATATCTTGACATTTATCAGTAAATAAGGTATTATTACTTATGATATTGTTTATATATCTTCACGAGTAAGCCCCGGAAAACTTAGTCGTTATGACAGATTAAAAACAACATCTAGGAGGAAAAAAGACATGCGTCAAACATATATGGCAAAGCCATCAACTGTAGAAAAAAAATGGTATGTAATCGATGCTGAAGGACAAACTTTAGGTCGCTTATCATCAGAGGTAGCTTCAATTTTAAGAGGGAAACACAAACCTACTTATACACCACACATCGATACTGGGGATAATGTAATCATTATCAACGCTGAGAAAATTGTGTTAACTGGTAAAAAATTAACTGATAAAATTTACCGTCGTCACACAATGCACCCAGGTGGGTTAAAAGAAAGAACTGCTGGATTAATGGTAGAAAAATATCCAGAAGAACTTTTAGAACTATCTATCAAAGGTATGTTACCAAAAAATACTTTAGGTAGAGCTCAAGGAATGAAACTTCACGTTTACCGTGGAGCTGAACACCCACACGCAGCACAAAAACCAGAAAAATACGAATTACGTGGATAATATAGGAGGAAATAATTAAATGGCACAAGTAGAATATCGCGGTACAGGACGCCGTAAAAGCTCAGTAGCACGTGTAAGATTAGTACCTGGAACAGGGAAAGTTGTTATCAACAACAGAGAAATGCGTGAATACTTACCATTAGAATCATTAGTATTAGACTTAATGCAACCTTTAGAAGTTACATCTACTACAGGTAACTATGACGTTTTAGTTAACGTTAACGGTGGAGGATACACAGGACAAGCTCAAGCAATCCGTCACGGAATTGCACGTGCTTTACTAGAAGTAAACCCAGAATACCGTAAAGACTTAAAACCAGCAGGATTACTAACTCGTGACCCTCGTATGAAAGAACGTAAAAAATACGGTCTTCGTGGTGCGAGACGTGCTCCTCAATTCTCAAAACGTTAATATTGGTCTTATACCAAAGTACGTCAAGGCAACAGAGAACTTTCTCTGTTGCCTTTTTTTGTTCTTTTTTGAATTTGATGAAAAAAGGAACAAAATATAGTTAGTAAAAAGTGAAGAAACTGAGGATGCTAATAATTAATTAGTATCCTCAGTTTCTAAATTTAATTTATTCTATTCATAAATCTCAGAGTCTTTTAGAGTGAAAATAACTTCAGTTCCTGCTGGATAATTATCTAATGATAATAAAAGTATTTTCTCCTCTAATTTTTTTGGCTTAATTTCTGCACTAACTTGAGCTATTTCATTTAATTCATCATATAAGTTTTTAAATAATTTAGCATCTTTTACGTTAATTTTTGGATTTATTTGATAGATTGGAGTTTCTCCAAACCATGTATCTTCATTTTTAAAGTCAATTTCTGATTTTTCGTTAATCTTCAGTTTAATCGAAATATCATAATCAAAAGTGTATCTATCAAATAATTTTGCTAGACTACTGATATAATCATGAGATCCTTTATTTGAGCGATTTATAAATTTAAGTTTTGCGCTATAATCAATCGCATTAAGATCTAAGATTTCTGCTAGTTTAAAAACATCGAATTCATCATATACATCAGAAGTAACAAAGTTAACTTTGACATCATATCCTACGCGTTGAAACTCTTGATATTTTTCTAAAAGTTCCTCTGAAGTTAAATCCTCATGATTTTCCTTAACATTTGTAACCGACTCTTTGCCATCCTCTATAACTTCTTGTTTAGGATATTTAACAGTCAATAAATAATTCATTCAATTATTCCTCCTTAATATTTAACACATTACTATTATACATATGTTTCAGTATATTTACAATAGAATGTATTAAGTTTAACATTAGATTAATATTCTGAATTTAATATATAGATATAATGGTAATTTTAAAAGTTCACTATTCTCAAGTGAAGATAAATTAAATAGTACTAATCCTTAATAATATTTAACCAAGATAGTTTATAAAAAAATAATTGATACATAAATTAAGTTTAATATTTAAACTTATTAATATACTTAAAGTTTTCATATATTTTCATGAAAATCCTATTCTTGACAATTTTCTATAATATTTATATAATAAGAGTCATAAAATTTAAAAAAGGAGGTCATTGCATATGAAAATAATTGCAATTTCAACAAGAAGTGTCGATTACCAATCAGATGCTGGTATAGCAAAAAGACGTCTATACATTAATGGTTATTTTTCAGAAGTAGCGGAAAAAGCTGGATTTATATTATTCCCAGTTTGTTCTCAAAACGGAATTGAGGAAATTGTAGCCATGTGTAGTGGCCTTATAATTGCTGGTAGGGATCGGGATATTAATCCTAAGTTTTATGGGGAAGAACCCCTAGAAGGTTTAGAATATCCTGAGGATCCGTATGAAGATGAATTAGATTTCAAACTTATTGAGCTTTTTGAAAAAAATAATAAGCCAATACTTGGAATCTGTAGTGGCTTACAAAGCTTAAATATTTATCATGGTGGTTCATTGAAACAGCATATTGATGATCATACAAGTAAAGAAAAATTAGTTCGTCACAATATAGATATAGAAGAAAATTCATTTGTCCATAGTTTATATGGAAATAAAGCAGAGGTTAATTCAATTCATCATCAAGCAGTAAATAGAGTTGCAGAAGGATTTAAAGTAACAGCGGTTTCTGAAGATGGAACTGTAGAAGCAATTGAAAAAGGAAACTTAATTGGATTACAGTGGCATCCAGAGGTTGATTATGAAATTGATACATTTAAAAAATTTCTAAATCTATGTGAATAGAATTTTGTATTACATTATTAATAAAAAATAAGAATACAGCATCAAAATAGTTGACTATTATTCAAAATAATGGTAAACTAATCTTTGTGTAAAATAATAGCAGTGGATTAATTGTTATTGCCTCTATGTTATACATTATTTAATGTGGCAACTCGTAGCCTATGCTGCTAGGCGAAGTTCCAGTTTTATAACATATACAACAACGATAATCGTGCTTTTTGTTTTCACAAAAATAAAAACAAAAAGATAAAAGGAGGAGCACATAATGGCTCGTTTTACAGGTTCAACTTGGAAAAAATCTCGTCGTTTAGGAATCTCACTAAGCGGTACTGGTAAGGAGTTAGCTAAACGTCCTTACGCACCAGGACAACACGGTCCTAACTTAAGAAAAAAACTATCTGAGTATGGTTTACAATTACAAGAAAAACAAAAACTTCGTTACCTACACGGAATGAACGAAAAACAATTCCGTAAATTATTCGATAAAGCTGGTAAATTACAAGGTCTTCACGGGGAAAACTTCATGGCATTACTTGCTACACGTTTAGATTCTGTAGTATACAGCTTAGGATTAGCTAGAACTAACCGTCAAGCTAGACAATTAGTTAACCACGGTCACGTTCTTGTAGATGGTAAAAAAGTAGATATCGCTTCTTACGCTGTTAAACCAGGTCAAGTAGTTTCAGTAAGAGAAAAATCTAGAAACCTTGAAATCATTAAAGAAGCTGTTGAAATCACTAACTTTGTACCTGAGTACTTAACTTTTGATGCTGATAAATTAGAAGGATCATTAGTAAGACTTCCAGAAAGAAGTGAATTACACCCAGAAATCAACGAACAACTTATCGTTGAGTACTACAGCAGATAATAAAAATAAGCCCTTTAAACTAATGTTTAAAGGGCTTGTTTTTGTTTATGAGCAAAATCTGCTCAAAATAAAAAAAGGAAAAAATTTATTTGTTTTTTGCTTTAAAATTATTATAGATTATAAGGTCAAAGAGAATACCTCTTTTCACTATTATTATTTTATCATAAAAAGAAGAAAAATAATATAAGAAATAACTCTAATTATATTTTTTAATATCGAGTTTCCAATAAAAGCATAAATAGTTAGTTATATCACATCAATGCTTATTGTATTATCAAGAAGTTATATTTTTCATCAAATAATGTGAAATATAATAAACTGAAAAGGAAAAATTAATTTTGTATAAATATTTTAGTTTTCAATAAAAGTATATACTTCTAGTAAATAATTTTGTATAAATTAAAAATTTTGAAAATAAAATTAATCCTTTTATTCTTATGAAACAGAATTACTTAGAAAATATAACAGCTGTTTTTCAAATTTCTTTTCCTAAAACAATTGATACTTATTTTCACAAAAATAGTATTAAGTAAAATTAAAGAATAGCTATTTTATAGGTTTTTGTTCCTGTATTAATATAATAAAATAGGGAAAATATTTTCACCATTACTTTCATTAGAAAAACGCTTTCATTAATACAAGAATTGTGGTAATATATAAGTACAGAAAAAATTAGGAGGTAAGGGAAATGATTATCGGAGTACCAACAGAAATTAAAAACAATGAAAGTAGAGTGTCTGCAATTCCGGGAGTAGTACATGAATTAGTACTAGATGGGCACACTGTTTATGTAGAAAAAGGAGCTGGATTAGCTTCGGGTATTTCAGATGCGGAGTATGAAAAAGTAGGGGCTGTTTTATTAGATAAAGCAGAAGATGTATGGAATAAATCAGATTTAATCTATAAAGTAAAAGAACCAATTCCATCAGAATATAAATACTTCAGAAAAGGTTTAATTATCTATACTTACTTACACTTAGCAGCAGATCCAGAATTAACTAAAGCAATGGTAGAATCAGGGACTATCGGTATTGCTTTTGAAACAGTAAAAGTAGGTCGTACTTTACCGTTATTAAGACCTATGAGTGAAATTGCGGGAAGAATGGCTATTCAAGAGGGTACAAGATTCTTATCAAAAGTACAAGGTGGTAAAGGTAAATTATTACAAGGTGTTCCAGGAGTTCAACCAGGTCATGTTGTAGTTATTGGTGCAGGGGTAGCAGGAACTGCAGCAGCTACAGCAGCTTCAGGATTAGGAGCTCGTGTTACAATGTTAGACGTTAACTTAGATCGTTTAACTGAATTATCACATATTTTTGGTGGTAAAGTAGAAACAGTTTACTCTAATAAATTAAATATTGCAAATGCAATTAAAACTGCTGATTTAGTAGTAAGTACAGTGTTAATTCCAGGGGCTAAAGCACCAAAACTAGTTACTAAAGAAATGATTAAAGATATGCCTGATGGAGGTGTTATTGTAGACGTAGCTATCGACCAAGGTGGTACAACAGAATATACAGAAGGTCGTCCTACAAGTCATGATAAACCAATATTTGTAGAAGAAGGTGTATTACACTATTCAGTTGCTAATATTCCAGGTGCAGTAGCTGAAACAGCAACATACGCATTATGTAATGCTACAGCTAAATATGTTAAACTAATAGCTAAATTAGGAGTTAAAGAAGCAGTAGCTAAATTCCCTGAATTAGTACCAGGTATCAACGTAGCTAACGGTAAAGTAACATTCAAAGCAGTTGCAGATGATTTAGGATATGAATATACTCCAGTAGAGCAAGCTTTGTAATATAATATTAAAAAATAAAATATAGAATAGTTATATTGTAGAGGAAGTGGTATGTATATTTATAGTATGTTATCCACTTCCTTTTATTAGATAGTAGGTAAAAATTGTAAAAGAGAAAATATATTATTTTATTAGGTTATTTATTATTTGTTTTATTCTTTACTTACATAAGTAAAATAATTAGTAGCAAATAATCTATAACTATGATATAATTAATAAATATTATTAATAGGGGAGAATATTTATTATAAATTAGGAGGATATTATGAGCGTTTTTAGAAAAAAATCAATTGACTTAATTTTAGCTGAGTCGCGTAACAAAACGTTAAACCCCACGATGAAAACTATGGACTTAGTTCTATTCGGGATTGGGGCTATTATTGGATCAGGTATTTTAGTATTAACAGGTAAAGCTTCAGCAGAAGCAGGACCTGCAGTTGTATTTTCATTCCTAATTGCAGGATTAGCATGTTGTTTAGCAGCACTTTGTTATGCAGAGCTAGCATCGACAATTCCATCAAGTGGTAGTACATATACTTACTTATATGTATCAGTTGGTGAGATTGTAGCGTATGCGATAGGATGGGTATTAATAGGAGGATATGTTCTTACAGCTGCAACAGTAGCCAATGGGTGGTCTAGTTACTTCTCACGTCTATTAGCTGGGTTAGGTATAGACCTTCCAAAAGAAATTTATACATTACCTTCACTTGGAGGATATGGAAATATCCCAGCGATTGTTATCGTACTGTTAATTACTTTTATTCTATCAAAAGGAACTTCAAGTAGTAAAATGGTAAATAATCTTATGGTAGCTGCAAAAGTAGGTATTGTAATTTTATTCATTGTTGTTGGTGCATTTTACGTTGAACCAACACACTGGACAAATAACTTTGCTCCAACTGGATTTTCTGGAGTTATGTTAGCTGCAACAACAGTATTCTTTGCATACTTAGGATTTGATGCGATTTCTACTTCTGCAGAAGAAACAATCAATCCTGAAAAAGCATTGCCTAAAGCAATTATTATTACAATGATCGTTTGTACGGCTTTCTATATTCTAGTATGTTTAGTATTAACTGGTGTTGTTGAATACAGCAGACTTGGAACTGGAGATGCGTTAGCATTCGTTTTAGAAGAAGTTGGACAAAACAAAGTTGCAGGTATCGTGTCTCTTGGTGCGGTAATCGGACTTATGGCTGGTATTTTATCATTCATGTATGCAGGTATTCGTATTACTTATACAATTGCTCGTGATGGATTATTACCAAAAGGATTAACAAAAGTTAATTCGAATAAAGTACCTAGTACTGTAACTTGGGGATTAGGAATTTTAACAGCGGTTCTAGCTGGTTTCTTACCATTAGGTAACCTAGCAGACTTAGCTAACGTAGCTTCAATCATAGCATTTGCGTTAGTAAGTTATACTACTATAGTATTCTACAAAAAATTCCCAGACTTAAAACGTGGATTTAAAGTACCTGGAATGCCAGTATTACCAATTATATCTATCGTTTTATTTGGAGCATTACTATACAGTGTTACATTAACAACATGGATTATCTTCATCGTTTGGGTAATCGTAGGTATGATAATTTACTTCACATTCTCATACAAAAACAGTAAATTAAAATAATAAAACAGAAGCAACTCATCAAAAGAGATTTCTTAGAGATCTTAATTGTTGAGTTGCTTTTTTATAAATATTTAATTTATACACCAGACCATAGGTTACGTTTATTACTTTTTGCTTTATTTTGTGCCTTTTTATATTTTTCTAGGTATCTAGTATCAGGTGGTTTTACGTATTTTATTTCAGCTAAACCAGATACTAGTAATTCTTCTTGAACATTTTTACCATCAGCATAAACGTAGCATAGAGCTCTATGATACTTATCTTCTTTTTGATAAACATCAAATTCAATTTCAACATTTTTAGCATTAGACAAAAGTTTTCCGTTTAATTCACTAGCCTCAGGTCCATATTTTTGAACTTTCACACCAGGTTTTACTGTTTCTGGAGTATCGATAAGTAAATATCTAACTTTTAGTTCTTTATGATTAAATTGAACGATAATTGTATCACCATCTATTTTTTTGAGAAATTTAACCCTATATTTGGTGTTATCACCTTTAATCAAAATTCCATTCACTGTGGCTTCTTTATAATCTTCTCTATGAGTATTAATAATTGAAATAATAATCATAAATACTGTTAAAAAAAGAATAAAGAACACCATAAAGACTTTTTTATTCATAATAATCCCCCCTGTATATTTAATTCTAACACTTTTATCATAACTAATAAAGAAAATAGATGAAATAAATAATGAATAATTTAACACTAAAATTAAATATATATAATATTAAATTATCTTTAATAATTATAAAGTTAAAAACGATAAATATAATAAAAATCTCAATTTATAAGGTTTATATTTATCGTGGTAAATAATATAAGTAACAGTATTTTAAACTTATATATACAAGGTTAAATTATTGTTTAAAATATTCTAAATAACATTTTATTTTAATAGTAAGGGTAATTACCTAAACAGATGCTTTGTAAACGCACTCTTTCAATGATAGTATAAGACTACGATAAAAAACAAAGGAGAAAAGAATATGACTAAATTAAAAAAAGAAAATTTTAAAATGTTTATCAATGGGGAGTGGGTAGATGCTGAAGATAAATTAGTATTAAAATCATATAATCCAGCTAATTCTGAATACTTAGCAAACTTCCCAGATGCAACAGAAGGAGATGTAAATAGAGCAGTAGAAGCTGCGCAAGAAGCATTTAAAACTTGGAAATATACAACAGTATCTGAACGTGCAGCTTTACTAAACAAAATTGCAGATATAATTGATGCTAATACAGAATTATTAGCTGCCGTAGAATCTTTAGATAATGGAAAACCAATTCGTGAAACATTAAATGTAGACGTTCCATTGAGTGCAAGACATTTCAGATACTTTGCAGGGTGTATATTAGCTGATGAAGGACAAGCAACAGTATTAGATGAAAAATTCCTAAGCTTAGTTTTAAGGGAACCTATTGGAGTAGTAGGGCAAATTATTCCTTGGAACTTTCCATTCTTAATGGCAGCTTGGAAAATTGCACCAGCTTTAGCTGCTGGAAACACAATTGTGCTAAAACCATCAAGTATTACATCGCTTAGCATACTAACATTCGTAGAATTAATTCAAGATGTATTGCCGAAAGGTGTATTAAATGTAATCACAGGACGAGGAAGTAAATCAGGGGAATTCCTAAAAAATCATCAAGGATTAAATAAACTTGCATTCACAGGATCTACAGAAATTGGTAAAAAAATTGCAGTGGCAGCTGCAGAAAAACTAATTCCAGCTACATTAGAATTAGGAGGTAAATCTGCTAATATTATCTTAGATGATGCTAATATTGAAAAAGCACTTGACGGGGTACAATTAGGTATTTTATTTAACCAAGGTCAAGTATGTTGTGCAGGTTCAAGAATTTTTGTACAAGAAGGAATCTACGATGATTTTGTAGCAAAAGTAAAAGAAAAATTTGCAAAAATTAAAATCGGTGATCCGCTAGATCCAAATACACAAATGGGTAGCCAAATAGATGAAAAACAAGCAGAAAAAATTGTTAATTATATCGAAATAGCTAAAAAAGAAGGTGGAGAAGTAATCGTTGGTGGTGAACGTTATACAGATAATGGATGTGATAAAGGGGCATTCGTTAAACCAACATTGATCGCTGGAGTAAACAATGGATGCCGTATCTCACAAGAAGAAGTATTCGGACCAGTGTCAGTAATTATTAAATTCAAAACAGATGAAGAAGTAATTGCTCAAGCTAACGATAGTGAATACGGACTTGCTGGAGCAGTATTCTCTACAAATATTACTCGTGCTTTAAATATCGCCCGTAGAGTAGAAACAGGAAGAATGTGGGTTAATACTTATAATCAAATCCCAGAACACGCACCATTTGGAGGATACAAAAAATCAGGAATTGGACGTGAAACTCACAAAGTGATACTAGAACACTATTCACAAATGAAAAACATCCTAATTGATTTAAGTGATGATGTATCAGGATTTTACAACTAGTATAATTAAATAAAACCATGATCAGGAAGTAACTCAGAATTAATATAGTTTTGAGTTACTTCTTTTGTTA
>NZ_JAPWCA010000011.1:0-64310 GCF_041433725.1 Gemella sp. 27098_8_155 | reverse complement strand
TTCCTTTTGGAAGGTTCTTTTTTTTATTTTCTTAATAAAGAATTCAAATATGAGTGATTTTACAAATTATTAAAGATACCCTACATTTTAAATAGGGTATCTTTAGTTATTATTATTTTTTAGTTCTATGAATATATGGTTTTCTCTCTGCTGGTTTAATCTCACCCATAATAGAATATATGTAATTATCTGTAGCTAATAAAGCATGTCCACAAGGTGCCTCAAAAGGAATTTCTCCTAATTGGTACCATTGGTTTTCATTCAAGTTGTATACTAATTCTTTTTTATTCCATTTATAGTCGCTTACAGGACGTCTGAAGTATGCATCACGGTATTTTGCGTGATCTTCACCTTGTAATGTCGTTAAGTTAAATACTGCATCTTTCCAAACATCTTTATTGAAACCACCTATTACTAGAAGTTCATGGTCGTTTAATGGTGCCCAATCAGCACCTAATAGAGATACTTCTTCATTATCGATTACTACATCAGCTAGTTGAGTCCATTCTTTAGTTTCTAAGTTAACTTTATATCCATCGTTATAAGTTTCACTAGAACCACCACCATATACATAAAGTTCATTGTTGTATACGTAGCTTACAGCTTGATTACGTAATTTCCCAGGAAATTCTGAGAATACTTCAAATTTCTTAGTTGCTAAATCATATGCATAAAGTTCATTGTTATTAGATCCGTTAATAGATCCGATACCAAAGTATAGCTTATTATCATGAACTTTAGCGATAACATTTTCTACAGTAAGTGGAAGAGTGTCGACTACTTCAACTTTTAATTTATTATCAACAACAGTGAATGCTAAAATTTCTGATGATGTTTCAGATTTATTTGCAATATAGTATAAAGTATCGTTATATACTGCGCTTGGTCCATATGCTAAAGGATAGTCGAATTGAATTTGATCTAGTAGTGTTACTCCTTCAGGCGTTTCTTCATATAGATATACATCTTTATGATTTACTTTAACACCTCCATCTACAGGAAGTCCACCTGGAAAGTTAGCACCGCCACCGAAAATTAATTTATTTCCGATAACACCTTTAACTAATCCTGCTGTACCTATGTTATTTTCGTAGCCTTTTTGAGCTGCTACGGTAGCTATATTTGTCCATTTTAGTTGTGTACTCATTTATTGTACCTCCCTATTTTAAAATTTAAAATCAAACGCTTACATCGATATATTTATTTTAGTGGGAGGATTCGACTTAGTATGAAGGGTTAGTCGAGAGTCACTCCCACTTTATTAATTATTTAAAGTCTGCTTCTTTATCTACTAGTATATAAACACTAGGGTGATTTTTTAGAACGGTACAAGGAATATTTTCAGTTATTTCTTCACCTTCTATTAAACTTTTTATCGCTTGTTGTTTTGCTTTTCCAAATGCTAATAAGATAATATGTTTTGCGCGCATAATATCTTTAATCCCCATTGTTACAGCTTGTTTTGGTACTAGGTTAATATCATTATTAAAGAATCTAGAGTTTGCTTCGATTGTTTCTTGTTTTAAATCAACAACGTGCACTCCAGCTTCAAATGAAGTTCCAGGTTCATTAAAACCAATGTGTCCATTAGATCCAACACCAAGGATTTGAACATCGATTTGTGTGTTATTAAGCTCTTCTTGATATGATTTAAGAGCTTTTTCTAAGTCTTCAGCACTAGCATCAGGAACGTGTGTATTTTCTTTATTTATATCAACATGATCGAATAAATTAGTGTCCATGAATTTATGATAACTTTCAGGGTGATCATAGCTAATTCCAACATACTCATCTAAGTTATAAGATTTAATATTTTTATAGCTGAAGTTGCCAGCTTTATAATCAGCGATCATCTCTTCGTATAAATCTGTTGGAGTTGATCCGGTTGCAAGCCCTAATGTTGAATTGTCATCTATTAAACTTTTAATAATTTTATATGCTTCTTGTGAAGCTTCTTTTTTAGAATTAAAAACTAAGTATTTCATATTATTACTCCTTATTTATTAATCTTCTTTTTTATAAACTTCTTTACCACGTGCAAATGTTGTTAGTACTTCGTATTCAGGACTGATAACAACAAGGTCAGCGTCGTAACCCACTTTAATTTTACCTTTACGATCGGCAAAACCTAACATTTCAGCAGGGTTTTTTGTACAAGAGTTAATTGCTGCATCTACAGGAACTAAAGCATCTTCTATTAAGACGCGTAGACCATCGATAACTCTAAGTGTAGAACCTGCCAGACGACCATCGTCACGGTGAGCACTACCATCTTCATATATTTCCATATTTTCTCCTCCGAAGATGTAAGAACCACGACCACAACCTTTTGCACAAAGTGAGTCTGTAATCATAATTCCATGGTCACGCCCTTTTGCTGTGAAGTATGTGTTAAGTGCATCTGTAGTAGAGTGAATACCGTCGCAAATAATCTCTCCATATGCATCGCGAGCGCGTAGAGCAAACCCTACTTGGCCACCATCGCGGTGATGGAAACCAACCATACCGTTATAAACGTGAGTTTGAGATGATGCACCATTAGCAAATGCAAGATAACTTTCTTTATAGTTACAAGCTGAGTGACCTAAACTTACACAAATACCTTGGCTTACTAAATATTTAGTAAGTTTATAATCAACATCTTTTTCACAAGCGATAGTGATAAGTTTAATTAAGTTTTTACTAGCTGCTTGGAATTTTTTAAATTGTTCAACACTCGGTGTTTGAATACAACTTAACGGTTGAGCCCCACGTTTTTCTACATCAAGATAAGGACCTTCGAAGTGAATACCTAAGATTTCAGCTCCTTCATAACCTTCTTCGTATACTTTCGCAACATTAGCGACAGCTTTTAGAAGAACTTCTTCAGTTTGTGTAATTGTAGTAGGTAAGAATGATGTTACACCTTCAGAAACGATATTTTTTGTCCAATTACGTAGTCCATCTTCATTAACATCATTAGTATCATAACCGTACGCACCATGTGTATGAACATCTATAAATCCAGGCAAAATACGGTTAGTTCCAAAATCATAATCTACTTTATCGAATGCATCATAGTCATAAACGGCAGTTATTTTTTTATCTTCTATTTCTAAAATAAGAGGAAGAAATTGTCCGCTTGACCAAACTTTTTTACTTTTTATTAACATAATAGCACCCCTTTATACATAAAAATCTATCTTTTAAATTTAATGTGTTAAATTTTGTTAACTTAATTTTAACACTTTTTAAATAGGTTTGTAAAGTGTTAAAGTAAAAGTTTTCAAAATTAATTTAAAGGTATTTTTGATATTTTTTATAGGATAATGAGTGGGTGTTGTTTAAATTAAATAATTTAAGGTGTTATATTGATATGAAAGAGGAAAAAGGTAGTGTATACATGATTTCGACATTTCATTAAAATTAATTATATAAGATACTTACTATTGACTTTCTTCGTAAGAGGAATATAATAGTATGTGAGAATTATATTACTTATTTTATAGAAGTGATATAATTTCAATTATTTTATAAGAGGGTATAAAAATGGATAAATCAAGATTGACTTTTCTTGGTGTAATAATAACTATTGGAATAATATTTGGGGATATAGGAACCTCCGTGCTTTATGTTATGAAATCATTCGTCCGTAGTAGTGACGCTATGATGAGTGAAAATCTCGTATTAGGATTCGTTAGTTTAATATTTTGGGTAATGACTTTACAAACGACGACAAAATATGTATTAATCGCATTAAAGGCTGATAACAATGGTGAAGGTGGAGTATTCTCATTATTTGCTTTAATAAAAAATAGAACTAAACGAGGAGTTGTTCTCTTAGCGATGATAGGCGGAGCTACACTTCTTGCGGATGGAATAATAACACCAGCAATTACAGTGACATCGGCAGTTGAGGGATTGCATGATATAATTCCAGCTATAAACACAAATGATGTAATAATTTTAGTGTTGATGATTTTTATCTTTATCTTTTCATTTCAAAGATTTGGAACGAAAAAGATAGGATCGCTATTTGGTCCTATAATGAGTTTATGGTTTTTATCTTTATTTTTCTGGGGTGTAAAATCAATAGGTACTAGACCAGAAATATTAAAAGCTATCAATCCAAAATATGCGCTTAATCTATTAATTACATATCCAGGAGTATTCGTCTTATTAGGGGCGGTATTTTTATGTGTATCAGGGGCTGAGGATTTATATGTGGACTTAGGTCACTGTGGAAGAAAAAATGTTAGAATGGCTTGGTTTGTGGTTAAAGTATGCTTACTTGCGAATTATTTCGGTCAAGCAGCATATTTATTATCGACAAATTACAGTTCAGAAAAAAATCCATTCTTTGCGATAGTTCCAGAAAGTTTTGTAGTATTTCAAGTAATACTAGCAACATTAGCTGCGATAATAGCGAGTCAAAGTTTAATAACAGGGTCTTTCACATTAATTTCAGAGGCGATAAAATTAAACCTATTCCCAAAATTAATAATAAAATATCCAACAGAATTAAAAGGACAGGTTTATGTATCTGCGGTTAATATAATACTCTTTATCTGCAGTAGCTGTGTAGTAATATTCTTTAGAACAAGTAGTAATATGGAAGCAGCGTATGGTTTAAGTATTAGTATAACAATGTTTGTGACTACATTATTATTAAGTATTTACTTGTATAAAGTAAAAAGTAAAAAACTCTTTGCTGTAATCTTCTTAATATTTTTCGGAATAGAAGAATTATTCTTCTTATATGCGAATAGTTTAAAATTTGTAAATGGTGGGTACATTACAGTATTCATAGCATTACTAATATTTATAATTATGTTTATTTGGTATAGAGGAACAGAGATAAAAGAGAGAGAAAGTCAATATTTAACTGTGAAAAATTATACGAAACAATTACTTCAGTTAAGTATGGATAAAAGTGTACCAAAATATGCAACAAACTTAGTATATTTAACAGGTGCGAAAAGAGAAGAAGATGTAGATTATGCAGTATTGTATTCTATATTAAACAAACAACCGAAAAGAGCGAATGTCTACTTTTTCGTACATATTAACGTTATAGATAAACCTTATAAACGAGAGTATAAGGTTACAAAATTTAGTGATAAAAAAATACTTAAGATCACCTTTAACTTAGGATTTAGAGAACACCAAAGGGTAAATATGTTTATGCATCAAGTAATAGATGATTTGTTGATGAATAAAGAATTAGAACTACAACCTACTAAGTACAACTTAAGAGGAAAAGCTGAGACGGTCGGAGACTTTAGATTCGTATTGATAGAAGAGGTACTAGGTAATAGTAACGGTTTATCATCATTTGATAACTTTATTATGGGACTGAGATTAAAACTGAAAAAAATAACGGTAACTCCAGAGAAATGGTTCGGATTAGACACTAGTGTTATAACGAAAGAAGCGGTACCGTTAAATGTAGTACAAACTAAAGTAAAAAGATTAACAAGAATTCAATAATAAAAATCAGACTTAGAGTAAGAAAATGTAAAATAGAATTACATTACTTATGAAGAGCCTGATTTTTTATTGTTTTTGATAATAAGAGATATATTAAGTTTACAATATATATTAATAAAAAAATATTGTTTACATAAATAAACTGTTAATCTCTTTGAGGTTAGTTAACTATTTAAACAAAGAGGAGATAAAGGTGGAAGTATAATTATTTTTGAACATTAAATTGACAATTATTTTTACTAGGTGTATACTAAAACTATGAAAGTAGTTACACGATAGGTGTAACTTATAGGAGGAGAAATAAATGAAGACAAATAATAAATTTTCAATAAGAAAGTATAGTGTAGGTGTTGTATCAGTCATAATAGGTTTATTTATTTTAGCTGGTGCAAACTCAGATGATAGAGTATATGCCAATAATGAAAGTGTACCACCAATAGTATCAGGCGTACCTGAGGGTGGAAATCCAGATGGCGTTGATAAAGTAGTAGATAAAAATAATGCGGTGGTAGATAAAGGAGATCTTTCAAGAGTTCCAACACCAGTAACTCCAGGGTACTTTGCATTAGAAAAAGAAGCTCCAAAAGTCGCCGCGACACCGGATGAAGTAGAAAAAGAAGTTGATATAGATTTAGTAGAATTAGGTGAAATAAAATACCGTGATGTAAAAACTAAAGAAATAGTTGCAGAAAAAATTTACGAAAATGATAATAACGATCCTACAAGGGCTGGATTAACAACATTACCAGAATTACCAAAAGGTTATAGATTTGTAAATAAAGGATTAGATAGAGTAGAAACTAGAGAAATAGTAGTTCAAAAGTTTTTGGAAAAACCTTACGTATCAGAAGAAGTTGGAATAAAAATTAAACTTCAAGAAGTAGATGGAAAATTAGCTGTAGACCCTAATATAAACATTGAAGCTGATAAATTTGCTCCAGGGCACAATCTTGTTTTTGATGTAGAAAAATATATAAATGATGTAGAAAAAGTAACAAAACAAGTAGTGGAATTTGTTGGAGCAGAAGGAAAAGAACCAAAAACAAACATCCAAGATGGTTACAAATTTTTAGGTGAATATAATGATGAAATAAAAGAAACTACATGGAAAGAAAAATCGCATGCATATAGTAGTGTAGATGTTCCAGTAGTGGAGAAATATTTCGCAGATAAAAAACAAGCAGGCGGAAAAGAAGTTACACCAGAAAAACCGGAAGTAACAGATACAGTAACGTATAAACATTTAGGAAAAATAGTACCTGTAGATGAAAAAGGTAATCTAATAGAGAAAGCCCCAACGCCAGACTATCTAAATGACTTAAAAGATCCGACAAAAGCAATGGAAACACCAGTACCAGAGCTAGCAGGGTATGAAGCTTCTGTTAGCAGTGTATTACCGAAAGATCCTGGAGTAGATACAAAAGTAGTATATAAAGAAAAACTTACTGATGTTGAAGTGAAAACAAAACAAGTTGTAGAATTTGTTGGAGTAGAAGGTAAAACACCGAAAACAAATGTTCAAGATGATTATAAATTCAAAGGTAAAAAGAACGAAGTAACAAAAGAAACTAAATGGGCAGAAAAAACACATACATATAATAGTGTAGATGTTCCAGTAGTGGAAAAATATTTTGCAGATAAAAAACAAGCAGGCGGAAAAGAAGTTACACCAGAAAAACCAGAAGTAACAGATACGGTAACGTATAAACATTTAGGAAAAATAGTACCTGTAGATGAAAAAGGTAATCTAATAGAGAAAGCCCCAACGCCAGACTATCTAAATGACTTAAAAGATCCGACAAAAGCAATGGAAACACCAGTACCAGAGTTAAAAGGCTATACACCAACAGTAAAAAGTGTTGTACCAAAAGATTTAGCTAAGGATACTAAGGTTGTTTATAAAAAAGTGGAAAAACCAAAAGTGCCAGAGAAACCAAAAGAAACACCTAAGACTCCAGAAGTTCCAAAATAGAAACCAAAAACACCGGAAGTTCCAAAAGAAATATCTAAGACTCCAGAGAAACCAAAAGAAACTCCTAAAAAACCGAATGTACCAAAAATAGAACAGCCACGAGTTCCAGAAGTTCCTAAGAAAGAAGTTTCGGAAAAACCAAAAGTACCAGAGGTGTACAAAGGTGAAATTAAACCAACACCAGAAGTTCATAAAAAAGAAAACTCTAAGTTACCGAATACAGGAATGGAACAACCAAAAACTACAATTTTAGGAATGTTAATGTTGTTATTGACTGGTTTTGTAGCTAGACTTACAAGAACTAAGAAAGATTAGACAGTAAGGGTTTTGATATAAAAAATAGCGTAGTAGTAAATAACTATTATGCTATTTTTCATATTTAACGAAAGAAAAAGGAAGCGGAAGAGATTCGAAAATTATGATTTCGGAGAAATCAATTTTATCGAAGGGGATCCATTTTATTATTTTTACCAAAATAAAAAGAGTATGGAAAATCCATACTCTTTAAAGTTTTTTATACACTAATCGACTATTTAGAAAGTTTACGTCTTACAGCAAGTCCGATAAGCCCGATTAAGCTTAATCCTAATGCAGTAGTGCTAGAAGAATTCATACCTGTACTTGCTAATTCTTCAGATTTAGCTTTTGCAGGTTTAGCTTCTTCAGGTTTTGTAGATAGTTGAGTAACAGCAGGTGTTTGTCCGAAATCTACGTTTTGAGCAGCTGCGGCTCCACTAACTGATCCAAGGTTTTGACTAGGATCTACTACTTCACCAGCAGCTCCGCCACCTTGTTGTCCAGCTCCGCCTTGATCGTTACTAGGAGTTGGCTGAGGTTGAGTGTTTGGTTGAGTTTCTAAAGTTGTAGGTCCTGTGTATTCTGGAACTTCATTAACAGCTGGAAGATTTTGAGATAAGATATTGAAAGCTTCTTCTAAATCTTCTAAACGAGATTTTAATCCTCCAAGGTAATAATCTTCAGCACCGTTTTCTTCACCGTCTTTGATTTGTTCTTTTACTTTAGCAATTTCATCTAAGATTTTTTTGAATTCAGGATTGTTTGCACCGAACTCAGGTAGTGCAGGTTGTACAAGTGCATCACCATTTGAAGCTTCAGGTTTAGTTGGTTTTGGAGCGTCTCCTTCAGGTTTGTTAGGTTCAGTAGGAGGTGTTGTATCGTTTACACCACCATTGAACTCAGGAGTATTTTCAGTTGTAGGTGCTTCTCCATCATTTACTCCACCATTAAACTCAGGAGTATTTTCAGTTGTAGGCGCTTCTTCATCGTTTACTCCACCATTGAACTCTGGTTTTTCTTCAGCCGTTGGAGCATCTGCAGGGTTTACTCCACCATTAAACTCAGGAGTATTTTCAGTTGTAGGCGCTTCTTCATCGTTTACTCCACCATTGAACTCTGGTTTTTCTTCAGCCGTTGGAGCATCTGCAGGGTTTACTCCACCGTTAAACTCAGGAGCGTTAGGAACAGTTGGAACTTCATCAGGTTGTTTAGCATCATCAGTAGGTGCTTCTTCATCACTTACTCCACCACTGAAGTCTTTAGATTCTTCACCTTTAGGAACTTCTTTTAAGTTTTCGATATAACCTAAAGTTGCGTTGTAATCGTCAGTTAGTTTATCAATTTCATCTTTATAAGCTTTTACTACTTCGTTAACTTCGTCAAATTTAGCTTGAGCTTCGTCAGCAGCAGTTTTAGCAGAAGCAACAGCTGCTTCTAATTTAGTTACAGCATCTTGTAATCCATCTTGAATAGCTTGATCAGCTTTGTTTTTCTTAGCTGTTTCAAACGCTGCTTTAGCTTTGTCTAAAGTTTCTTTTTGTTTATCTAATGCTACAGTTTTTTCTTCTACTACTTTAGCTTTTTCAGTGGCATCAGCTTTGTCTTTATCAGCTACTTTAGTTAATTTTTCGATTTTTTCAGCTATATCATCAGCGATATCTTGAAGTTTTTTAACGATTGGTTTAGAAGCTTCTTTGTTATAAGCAGCATCTAATTTTTCTTTATCGGCAGCTGGCAGCTCAGATAAAGGTTTACCTTCTTGTTTTGTAGCACCGATTTCGTCTGCTTGAGAATCTTGATCTTTAGTAGCTTCAGCAGTCGTATTTTGATCTTCTAATTCTTTAGCAGCTTGTGTAGCAGTGATAACACCATCTTGGATAGCTTTTAGTAAAGCGTCTTTACCAATTGCAGCTTTAGCTTCTTCGATAGCTTTAGCTTTGTCAGTGATTTTAGTATTTTTGTTAATTTCAGCTTCTGCATCTTTTTCAAGTTGCTCTAAAGCAGCTTTAAGAGCTTCTAAGTTATCTTTTTCTTCTTTTTTAAGTTCTTCAACTTTAGTTTTAGCTTTTTCAGCCTCTTCTTTAGCTTTAGCTAATTCAGCTTCAGCGTCAGCTTTAGCTTTATCAGTTTCATCTTTTTTAGTTTGAGCAGCTGTTACATCGTCAGCTTCTTTTTTAGCTTTAGTTGTAGCTTCTTCAACTTTTTTAGCTTCTTCAGCAACTTTTTTCTCTAATTCAGCAACTTTATCGTCAGCTTCTTTTTTAGCTTCAGCAGCTTTTTCAGCTTCTGTTTTTTCTTTTGGAGCTTCAGGTGCTGGTTCTTCTTTTTTAGGTGGGTTTTTAGCTTCTTCTTCTTTAGCAGCTTTCACTTCTTCTAGAGTTTTATTGTACTCATCAGTAAGTTTGTTAAGTTCGTCAGCATAAACTTTAGTATCTGAAGCAGCTTTATCAAATGCATCTTGGGCAGCATCTTTAGCTTTTTCGATAGCTTTAACAGCTTTATCTAATGAAGCAACGATATCAGCATCAGAACCATTATCATTAGCAGATTTCAATGCTTCTTTAGCTTCTCTTAATGTGTCTTCTTGTTTTTTAAGAGTTTCAGCTTTTTTATCTTCTTCAGCTTTTAATGCATCAGTATCTTTTTTAAGAGCATCGATTTCTTCACCTAAATCATCAGCTTTATCTTGAAGTTTTTCTGATGCAGGACGAGCAGCATCTTCTTTTTCAGCTTTTTCGATTCCAGCTTTAACGTCTTTAGGAAGTTGATCTTTAGTTTTAGCTTCTTCAGCTGGAGTTGCTGCAACGTTAGCTTCATTAGCTTGGTCTTTATTTCTTAATTTTTTCTCAGTTTCTTTATTAGCTTCAGCTTTTTCGTTATCATCTGCTAATTCAGCAAGAACATCACTAGCTTTTAAATCACCAGATTCAACGGCAGCTAAAATATCTTCTTTACCTAATGCTTTTTTAGCTTCTTCTTTATTTGTAATCTTAGTATCAGCATCGATATCTTTTTCTAATTGATCTAAAGCTTTTGATAAGGCATCTTTAGAGTCTGCTTCTTCTTTCTTAGCGTCTTCTTCTTTTTTAGCTTCTTCTTTAGCTTTAGCGTCAGCATCAGCAGCTTTAGCTTTAGCAGCAGCTAATTCATCATCTGCAGTTTTTTTAGCTTCAGCAGCTTTAGTTTTTGCAGCATCAGCATCAGCAGCTTCTTTTTTCTCAGCTTCTAATTTAGTATTTGCTTCGTTAGCTGCAGTAGTAGTTGTATCTACTTTTGCTTGAGCTTCAGTAACTTTTTCTTCAGCTTTTTTAGCGTCAGCTTCAGCTTGTTTAATTTCTGGACTTGTAACTTCTGATTTAGGCGCCTCAGTAGTTCCAGATGCGTTAGCAGTTCCAGTTTCTGCAGGTTGTGTTGTGTTTGCACTTCCATCTGCAGGTTGTGTTGCAGTAGCTGCTGGTGCTTCGCCAGCGTGAGCTACAGCTGCTCCAGTAGTTGCAACACCGATACCAACAAGAACAGAAGCTACCCCTACCTTAAATTTACGTAATGAATATTTTCTTTGTGTTGTCATAAAATAAATCCCCTTTTTCTAAAAAAATAATAATGACTATGTTCTCAAAATGTTTGATTTTACTCTGTAAAAAGACATAAAGAGACAATTAGTGTATTGGTAATTGTTATTATACTAAAAGAAAAATGTTAAAACAAGAGGTTTGGTAATTAATGTAACTTTATAATTATATAGTAAAGCGTAAAAAGTGATAATTATAAAACAAATATAATTATATAAAAAACGAACATAAATAAATGAAAAATAAAATGTAAACGTATTAATACAAGTGTTTTTAAACTGCTGATTATATTGATAAAAATATAAACATAACACTTAATAAAGATAGATAAATGTTTAAAAAAATTTAAATATTAAATTTATGTTACAAAGGTTATGTAAATGATAATTTTGTATATTTAACGTTTAAATAGTATTTCTGTAAAAAGTAATAAAAATAGAATATAATAAAATTTATACAGTTTAATAAAGAAAAAATAAAATTACAGAATTATCATAACATAAAAGTAATATAAAAAAAAGAACCTCCAAAAACAAGATTTTTGAAACCTTAGTCTTCGAGATTCTTCTAACTTATATAATTTAATAATTTTCTTCTAACTTTCTAAATTCATCCCTAGTGTGTTGTGGTAGTGAACGTCCGTAATCCATCATAAGCACGATATCTTTAAACGCAGCTTTAGGAATAGCTAAACGATCTATGTCTTCAATACCGACATTTAGATTTATATCTTCTATATGATTTGCTTTTAGTTTTTCAACGAAATCTGGTTCTGCGACAAATGGAGAAGATAAACCAATCATATCAGCATGCAAAATTGCAGCTTCACATTTTTCCACAGTGTTGATACCACCTGATGCGATTAATGGTATTCTTCCATTTAAGTGTTCATAGACTACTTCGTTAATAAGTCTTCCATGGTGTGGACCTTCTGCTCGTACTGTATTTAAATAAATGTTTTGCCCCCAACTTGCGATTGCCATATATGATAGAGGCACTCTTTCTAATAACCAGTCTGTAAGTTGATTAAATTCTTCAACTGTATAACCGACTTCTTCACCACGTGTTTCTTCAGGTGTTGCACGATAACCGAAGATAAAGTCTTTTGGTGCTTCTTTTTTTATTACTTCATATACTTCTTCAAAAACTTCAAGGATGAAACGTGAACGGTTTTCTAACGTATCTACTCCGTATTCATCGTGGCGTTCGTTTGAGAAGGTAGAAAAGAATGTTTGTAGTAAAAGACGTTGAGCACTAGATATTTCGATACCATCAAAACCAGCTGCGATAGCACGGCTCGTAGCACGCTTATAATCTTCTTTTATTTTTTGTATATCTTCTATAGAAAGGGGATGAACGATGTGTTCTACAGGTGAGTTTAATTCCATATAACTTGGACCGACGGCGCGTTTGTTAGTAGTAACATAGTGATTAGCGAAACGACCGGCATGAGTAAGTTGTAAGATAGCTTTTGCTCCACCAGACTGCATAGCTTTTGCCATTTTTGTTAAACCAGGAATACATGCATCATCATGAACGCTAAAACCATATTCAAAAAGTTGTCCTTCTAGATTTATATAGGCAGCGCCGGTAATTTGTAAGGGTGCTGTATTTTTTCGTCTTTTTGCGTAAAGAAGATCTTCTTCTGTAATGAAGCCTTCTGCGGTAGATGAGTTTGTAGTCATCGGAGAAAGAACAAAACGATTTTCAAGTTCTATTCCATTAGCCAGTTTGACAGGTGTTAATAATTTTGATTCCATAAAAAATACCTCTTTAAGTAATGTAAATAACATACAACTATACCAAAAAATATACAACAATAAAAAATACTATAGAAAATAAACTGCTGATATTATCTAAAATTATGTAAATTAAAGGTAGATTCAGTAGATTAAGTTACTATAATTTTTTTATAAAAAATTTAAAGTAGTGGTGCTAGGTATGTGTACTTTTGCTGAAAATATGATATAATAAGTTCGTAATTTCAGAAAAGGTTTTCTTATAATTTATTATATCAGATTATTAAGTATATAAAAAGGTAAAAATAAATTGAAGAGTGAGAAATAAAATACTAAAAAGAAGAAAATAGATATTTGAAGTTATATAAAATAAGATAAAATATAAGAGGATGATACTATGAAACTTAGTATTTTAGATTATGCTATTGTAGATGAAGGGAAAACTGCATTAGAGGCTATAGAAGAAAGTACGGAGCTAGCTCGTTTAGCAGAAAAGTTGGGATATAGTCGTTTTTGGATGGCTGAACATCATCAGGTACCAGCTCTTGCGAGCAGTAGCCCAGAACTACTTATGTTGCACCTTTTGCAAAATACAGAAAAAATACAAATAGGTTCAGGTGGAATAATGATTCCTCATTATACACCATATAAAATTAGCGAATGGATAAAACTTCTTAGTGCTTTGTATCCAAATAGGGTGAATCTAGGTATAGGTAATAATCCTGGAACTAAAGTAGTTCAAAAACTGATGGATACTACACCGATAACACGAGATGAATACAATGAAAGTTGTACGAAATTGCTGGAGCTTCTTACGGGAAATGAAATATTAGTGCAACCACCAGAAGCAAAGGTTGATCCAATGTGGCTACTATCAACTAGTGAGAAAAGTGCGAATTTAGCCGCAGAGTTAGGTCAAAACTATGTTTATGGTCTATTCTTTAATCAAGCTGTAGACTATATAGAAACAGCAAAAAGATGTTTACAAACTTATCGTACAAAGATGCTTGAACAACAAAAAACACCACAAGACGTGGTTGCCGTGTTTATTGCGATAGGGGAAGATGAAGAAGAGGTACAAAACTTAGTACGTTGTTTAGATGTATGGCTTCTTGGTAAGAAAGAATTTACAGAATTTGATAGATTCCCTAGTATAAATACAGCAAAAGAGTATGAAATTGCTGAAATTGATAAAGAAAAAGTAGAAAAGAATAGAACACGTTTAGTTTGGGGGACAAAGGATGTTGTAGTAGAAAAACTTAGAGATTTAGCTATAGAATTAGAGTTAAAAGAACTTATGTGTATACCTTTAGTACCAACTATAGAAAGAAGAAAAAATATTATAGAGATTTTAGCAAAAGAGCTAATGGAAAAAGAGGAGAAAAATTAATGACTTGGAAGGCGATAGAGTTAGAAGTAAACAATGCCGAAAAATTAGCACAGTTAATAGAAGAAGCTGAGGCGATAGTCATAGGAATAGGAGCAGGAATGTCAGCTGCGGATGGATTCACCTACATAGGAGAGAGATTTACGAGTAATTTCAAAGACTTTGTGGAAAAATATAAGTTTTTAGATATGTTACAGGCGAGTCTATTTGATTTTCCTAGTTCACAAGAATATTGGGCATTTCAAAGTCGTTTTGTCTTATTAAATTACTTTGATCAACCTGTCGGAGCGAGTTACGTAGCCTTAAAAAACATTCTAAAGGATAAAAACTATCATATTATTACGACAAATGCGGATAATGCCTTCGATGTTGCTGGTTACGATATGGATAAGGTCTTCCATATTCAAGGGAAGTACGGGCTTATGCAGTGCAGTAAACATTGCCATGCGAAAACATATCAAGATGAAGCTTTAATGCGTAGGTTGGCTGTTGAGCAAGAAAATATGGAAGTTGACTACAGGTCTATTCCATTATGTCCGGAATGTGGTGCACCACTTGAAGTTAATAAACGTAATGCTGAAAAGGGGATGGTAGAAGATCCAATCTTTTTCGAACATCTAGATAAGTACAATGAATTTTTAGAAAAAAATCGTGATAAGAAAACATTATTTATAGAAATAGGAGTAGGATTTACGACACCTCAGTTTATAAAATATCCATTTTATAGAGAGTTAGATAAAAATCAAAAAGCGTTGATGATTACTATGAATCAGAAGAAATACCAATTCCCTGAAAGAATAGCTTCAAGGGTGTTATGGTTTAACCAGAATAGTAAAGAGTTAACGCTAGATGTTGAAGAGTTGTTGAAGAAAAATTGCTGAGAAAAGTTACAAACTACTCTTTAAATAAAATTATATTAGCTAAAAAATACATTTAAAAAAATTAACAAATAAAGGAGAATAAATTATGTATTTAATAGAACCAATTAGAAACGGAAAATATTTACCAGACGGAGCGCTAGTAATGGCGATGCAAGTTTACGTGCTTAACAACATCGATATTGATGAAACTGTAATCTTTCCATATTACTGTGAACCAAAAGTAGAAATCGGATTATTCCAAAATGCTGAAACTGAAGTAAACCACGAATACATGAAGGAAAAAGATATTATCCTAGTACGTCGTGATACAGGTGGTGGTGCTGTGTACGTTGATAACGGTGCTGTCAACGTATGTTTCTTAATGCCAGGGGATACTGATGTGTACGGAAACTACAAAAAATTCTATCAACCAGCAGTAGACGTACTTCACAGCTTAGGAGCTACAGAAGTTGAACAAAGAGGGCGTAACGATTTAACTGCTCGTGGAAAAAAAGTAAGTGGAGCTGCGATGACATTAGTACGTGGTAAAATCTACGGAGGATATTCATTACTTTTAGATGTAAACTATGAAGCGATGGTTAATGCTTTAACACCAAACCGTAAAAAAATTGAATCAAAAGGTATTGAATCAGTAAGAGCGCGTGTAATGGGTATGCGTGAACTATTAAAACCTGAATACCAAAACGTAACAATCGATGAATTCAAAAACTTAATCATCTGTGGATTAATGGGAATCGAAGACATCAAAGATGCGAAAAGATATGAACTTACTGATGAAGACTGGGCTGCAATTGAAAAATTAGCAGATGAAAAATACCGTAACTGGGATTGGAACTACGGAAAATCACCACGTTATAACTATAACCGTGATGCTCACCTTGCGATCGGAACAGTTGATTTCAGTTTAGAGGTTGAAGAAGGACGCATTACGAAAGCGAAAATCTACGGAGACTTCTTCGGTAAAGGTAACGTACGTGATGTAGAGGAAAAACTTATCGGAGTAAGGGTTAAAGAAGAAGATTTACTTGAAGCTTTAGGAAGTATTGATCTATCATTCTACTTCGGTAATGTAGAAGCTAAAGAATTAGTAGATTTAATCTTAAGCTAGTTTTACAAACTATGTAAAAGAGGTGTGAGTTTGTGGAAAAATTATTAACTCCCATAAAACTAGCAAATGGTGTTCAGTTAGAAAATAGGTTTGTGCTGTCGCCGATGACGACTAATTCTTCTACAAAAGATGGAATTATCACAAAAGAAGACTTAGATTATGCGTTAAGACGAGCTAAGTCAGCTCCATTACAGATAACAGGGGCGGCTTATGTTGATGTAGATGGACAATTGTTCGAGTTTGGTTTCGGCGCACATGATGATAGTTGTATTCCAGGACTTACTAAGATGGCGGATGCTATGCAAGACGCTGGAGCCAAAGCTATTTTACAACTAACTTATTCGGGTGCGGGTGCTAATTACTATGGGGTAAATCATAAAGTTTATGGTCCAAGTAAATTGAAGTTGCACCTTCCGTTTGAACATGAAGTAGAAGAGTTGTCTCATGAGATGGTTAATGTGATTAAACAAAAATATAAAGATGCTACAAGAAGAGCTATACGCGCGGGTTTTGCAGGGATAGAAATATCTACAGCTCAAAAACTAATGCTACAGACGTTTTTCTCAACGGTATCGAATAAACGCCATGATAAGTATGGTGTAGATTCACTAGAAAATAGAGCTAGATTTATACTCGAAGTTTTTGAAGCGGTATATGAAGTTATAAAAGATGAAGCGCCTGAGGATTTTATTTTAGGATATAGAGCAACCCCGGAAGAAACACGTGGTGCGATAATAGGTTACACTGTGGAAGAATTTAATCAACTTACAGATTGGATACTAGAAAGAGTGCCATTATCTTATATTGCGATAGCGAGTTGGGGACAAAATATTTATCTGAATAAAGTTCGTGCTGAAGGACCTAATGAGGGGCGTTTGATTAATGAAGTAGTCCATGAACACCTAGCGGGACGTATTCCGTTAATGGCGACTGGTGGAATTAATAGTATAGAAAAAAGCCGTGAAGCTATTATGCATGCTGAGATGGTAGGTTTATCTAGCATCTTTGTTGCTGAACCAGATTTTGTAGTTAAATTTCAAGAAAATCGAGAGGAAGATATTAATTTAAATGTAGGTGTGGAAGATATCGAAAGTTTAGCTATTCCGAAAGCTGCATTTAAAGATATTGTGCTTATGATGGACTACGGTAAGAGTTTGCCACAACATACGAGAGATGAATTTAGAAAATTAGAAGAAAATTACTAATAGGAAGCTCGCTACAATATAGGGGTGAAGTAGTAATTAAAGAATAAAAGACTATTAAGGCAAAGCGGCTACTATTATAAGTTGAACTTGAATAATAGTAGCTGTTTATGTTGTAGTGTGAAAAAATGAGGAGTGCTTATGTATTTAATAGAGCCGATAAGAGATGGACAATATATTTACGATGGAGCGGTAGCTTTAGCGATACAGGTTCATGTGCTTAATAAGTTGAATTTGGATGAGGATATAATATTTCCTTATTGTTGCAAACCAAAGGTACAGATTGGTCTTTTCCAAAATGCCGAAAAAGAGATTAATCATGAGTACATGAAATCTCATGGTATAACCCTTGTTAGACGTGATACAGGTGGGGGAACAGTGTTTTTGGATGAAGGAGCTGTGAATATTTGCCTTATTATGAATGGTGATAGTAATGTTTATGGTAACTTCAAAAAATTCTATGAACCTGCGGTAAATATATTATATGATCTTGGTGTGAGTAAGGTAGAACAAACAGGACGAAACGACCTTGTTGTTGATGGTAAGAAGGTTAGTGGAGCTGCGATGACTCTTGTTAATGGTAAGATTTATGGAGGATACACTCTGCTCTTAGATGTTAACTATGAAGCTATGGTCAATGTACTAACACCTAATCGTAAGAAAATTGAGTCGAAAGGTATAGATTCGGTAAGAAGTAGAGTTACAGGTCTTAGAAAATATTTAGATGAGGAATATAGAAATTTATCTGTAGTAGAGTTCAAAGATTTATACCTATGTCGCTTGTTTGATTGCGAAAGAATAGAAGATATAAAACGCTATGAACTGACAGAAGATGATTGGCGAGCGATTGACGAATTACTCGCTAAGAAATATCAAAACTGGGACTGGAACTACGGGAAATCACCACGTTATAACTATAATAGAGATGCACGACTAGGGGTAGGAACTGTTGAGTTTAATCTGGAAGTAGAAGTGGGACGAATTATAAAAGCTAAGATTTATGGTGATTTTTTCGGAAAAGGTAATGTCGGTGATGTCGAGGAGAAACTAATCGGAGTAAGGGTAAAAGAAGAGGACTTGCTAGAAGTATTAGAAAGTATAGACTTAGCTCATTATTTCGGAAAAGTAGAAGCACAAGAATTAGTAGATTTGATATTGAGTTAAGGTAAATATTAAATGATATCTTGACGCAGTGACTTATCAGTTTTTAGTTCTAATTGAAATTAAAAATCAATTTCTGTAGAATTAAAATTTTTGTTGATTTTTTTTTATTTATGTTGTATAATGGTCACTTCAGTAAAAAATCAGTGTTAAATTAGAACATTGATACTCAAGAAAACTTATAAAAAAGAAAGAAAGAGGTTGTAAAATGAAAAAATTAGCAAAAGCTTTATGGATTGAAAAGAACGAAGGAGTTTACATTGTTGGACCAACAGCTGAATTACAAGATGACGTTGGTACTGTAGGATTCGTAGAATTTTCAAAAAATGAAAAATTAGCAAAAGACGATGTTATTTTACGTTTAGAAGCATCAAAAACTGTATTAGACGTTAACGCACCATTAGCTGGTGATGTAGTAGAATACAACAAAAAAGCTGAAGAAGAGCCAACTGTATTAAACTCAGCTGATCCAAAAGAATCTTGGATCGTTAAATTAACAAACGTTGATGAAGCTGAATTTAACAAATTACCAGACTACAAATAATAACATTCGTTATTTAATAGATTCGGTGTATAAGAATTTTCTTATATGCCGAATTTTTTTATTTTTAAAACTTGCGATAAGGGAAAAGTTTAGCTAGAAAATAACCATATTTAATATTGAGATAAAATTTAAAAGAAGATAGCTAAATTACTTAGTCGATGCTTGAAAAAATAAGCTAAATATAGTAATATAGAGTGGTATGTAATAACTTTCTAGCCGTTTTTTGGTGAGGGAAATTACTATTATGGAAAATATTTATATAAAGAAAGAGAGATTAAAAGACTATGGGTCGTAAATGGAATAATATTAAAGAAAAAAAAGCGGCAAAAGACGCTAATACTAGTAAGATTTATGCTAAGTTTGGACGTGAAATTTACCAAGCTGCAAAAACTGGAGAACCAGATCCAGAAAGTAACAGAAATCTAAAAGTAGTATTAGAAAGAGCGAAAACTTACCGTGTTCCTAAAAACATTATTGACCGTGCTATTGAAAAAGCAAAAGGTGGAAGTGAAGAGAACTACGATGAATTACGTTATGAAGGTTTCGGTGTAAGTGGAACAATGGTTATCATCGATACACTTACAAACAATGTTAACCGTACAGCTGCTGAAGTGCGTACAGCATTAGGTAAAAATGGAGGTAACTTAGGTGTTACTGGTTCTGTTAACTACATGTTCGATAACACTGCAGTTATCGGTGTTGAAGGTAAGAGTGCAGATGAATTATTAGAAATTCTTATGGAAGCTGATATCGATGCTCGTGATATTATTGAAGAAGATGAGTTAACATTAGTATATGGTGAACCAGAAAACTTCCACGAAATCCAAGAAGCTCTTAAAGCAGCTGGAATCGAAGAATTTGAAGTTGCTGAAATTTCAATGATTCCTCAAAACGAAGTAACATTAAGCGAAGAAGATAAAGCTAAATTCGAAAGAATGTTAGAAATGCTTGACGATTGTGAAGATGTTCAACAAGTATACCACAACGTTGACTTAGAAGCCTAGGTGAACTATGGTTAAGAAAATTAAAAAAAATAGTTCATATAGCTATAATGATAGAAATATAAAACCAACTTTAAATGATATTTCAGCACCAACAGCTGAACCATTATTAGATGTACACGGTGAAGAAGCTTCGCCTATAAAACGTTTAATTGCGTATTTAATTGACTTAGGTATTTACTTACCAATAGCGATTATTTTCCAATATTCTACTGTAAACTTACGTGCACAAGGTGGAGCGGAAAACGAAAGAAACGCATTATATATGACACTTTCAATAGTTATTTTCGCAATTCTTTTATATGGATACCTACCGCATAAATGGCAAGGTCAAACTATCGGGAAAAAACTTCTTAAAATAAGAATAGTGCCTACAGATAATAAGAAAATCGAATTTTCTAGATATTTAATTAGAGAATTCTTAATTAAAGTTACTATTGGTTGGGGTGCAGTACCAGTTTCTGCAATATTCTGGTTATATGAGAAATATGTACTTAAACGTAAGAATCCTATAATGCTATACGATAGACTTCTAAATATGCGAGTTGTCGCAGCAACAGAACAACCAAAAGTGGATAAAGAAAAAGAAGATAAAGAAAAAGAAGATAAAGAAAAATAATGAATAAGAAATAGTTGCTTGAGGGCTAATATAGTCTAAAAGGGCTCTTTGTCAAATTCGGGGCATGGAGAAAAATAGGAAATGAAATCTAGGCAGCATTTTGCTGCTTAGATTTTTTCTTGTTTTCTTTAAGTTTGACATTATTTTTATACTCAGAAACAAATAATCTAGACATAATTAAAATACGCAATCTGAAATTACTAAAACTAGAGTATCCGTATGATACCCTCTTTAGTAGTTTTATTTTATTATTAAATCCTTCTAATGGGCCATTAGAATACTTATATTTAACAGCATTAAGCATATACTCTTTGTGCTTTTTCATAGTATTTATAGCTTTAGATACACCTTTAGATAATCCTCTAGTATTCATATCTATATATTTCTCTAATTCTACAGAAGCTTTAGCCTTAATAGCTTCTCTTATCTCATGCACTCTCTCATAGCTAGCTGTAAATTCATCATCTATAGCTAATATATAATCTAATACTTCTTTTCTGGTTACATAGCGTTTAAAGCTTCTAGAATAGAATGTTTTTGTTGAATTTACTTTATCTCTATCTTCTAATATTACTTTCCAGAAGTTCTTTAAAATAGTGTAAGTAGAACCTTTTTTATTCTTATATTGATTCATTAATCTTACTCTAGCTTTATTTAATTCTCTATTAATATTTTGTACCATATGGAATCTATCTATAATTATTTTAGCGTTAGGAAACATCTCTCTAATCATATTCATATAAGGAGGGTAAATATTTATACAGATTGTTTTTACTTTCTTTCTTACTTTCCTTGGATATCTCATAAAGTATTGTTTTAATATATGTTGTGTTCTTCCATCTACAATATCTATAAAATCATGTGTTTTAGCATCTAAGAATACGAAGCTCATTCCATTTTTACTATCTTTAGTTGACTTTATCTCATCAAAACATAGGTGTTCTGGTAGGTTTGAATGAGTCTTAACTTCTACGGCTTCTCTACATGATTTCATTACTCTTACTACTGTAGATACTGATACATTACTTAATTCAGCTATATCTTTAAATGATATTGTCTTAGAAAGATTCTTCATAATGTGAAATATAAGATTTTTAGATATACTGCAGTGTTTTTGTACAAATGATGTTTCAGCACAAAACTTAGAATTACATTCTTTACATTTAAAGCGTTGTTTCTTTAATCGTAGATATGTAGGGCATTCTGATATCTTTAATAAAGCTACTTTTAATGGATCTGTGAATCCATTTTTAACTATATTATTTCCTTCTTTTATACAACCACAGTTTGTACAACACTTTGGATTGTATGATAAAGTCCCATGAAATACGAATGTATCTTGACCATCTACATTAATTAAATCAAGTTTATCATCCATAGTTATATTTTGGTCTTTTATTAATAGTAAATTTGTGATAAAATTAGACATGACAAATATCCTTTCTTAGTTAATTATTTTTCTACACTTTAATTATATTGGATATTTGTCTTTTTGTATATAAAAATTGAAATCCGGGGCTGGAATTTTTCCATGCCCCGGATTTAGTATACAACCTCTAAAAGCAGCTAGTTTTTTTGTTTTATGTTAGATTTAACGTTCGTTTTGATAGTTCTTTTATGTTTTCTGTTTTATATTTTCGAAAAAAGTGTTAAAATATAAATGTTAAATTTATTATTTTAGAGTGGAGAAAAAATGTTAAAAATAGACAGACATAGTTATATCTTAAATGAATTGAAAAACAAACATTTGGTACGTGTTAGCAATCTTGCTCATGACATGAATGTAACTGAGATGACGATTCGTCGTGATTTGCAAGAGTTAGAAGATTATGGACACCTTACTAGAATACACGGTGGAGCGAAGTTAAAACCGAAAAATTTCTATCAAGAGGATAATTACAACAAGAAAATCTCTGTAAATGTTGAAGAGAAAAAACAAATCGCTAGAAAAGTATCAGAGCTTATAAAAGATAATGAAACTATTTTTATAGGACCAGGTAGTACTACGAGTTACTTAGCGGAGTATCTTCAAGATAGAGATATTAATATTGTGACGAATTCATTAACAGTATTCGAACAGTTTAAAGACAATCCGTCTTGTGATCTTATTTTTATTGGAGGAAGATACCGTCAAAAAACAAAAGGATTTATCGGATACTTCACACAAGATGCACTTAGTAAAATAAGTGTAAATAAGGCGTTTGTTGGGGTAAATGGAATAGATTTAGAGAAGGTTACTATCTCTGATGAAGAAGAAGGACGTTGTAATGAAACGATTCTTAATAATGCGACTGAACGTTATGTCCTTGCAGACCACAGCAAGTTTTCAACACATGCATTTTACACATTTTTCCAACTAAAAGATCTTACAGCAATTATCAGTGACGATGTTCTTGATGAAAATATCAAAGAACAATATAAAAAAGAAGTAGCTATAATATAAAAAAAATATAATTCAGGGCTAAGTTTTTGGTCCTGAATTTTTTCATGGCAATATAGTTTACGTAATCTTACTGTATAAAGAATACTCTCTGAAACATCAAAAAACCTAGATTTAGAAATTTCTAAACCTAGGTTTTTGTTGTTTGAATTATTATTTGAAGATAGAAGTTTTAAAGCTGTTTGTTTGTTGAAGAAGTTTTTTGAATAATTTCTCTTTAAGTGATACAGTATTATCAAATTTAACTGATCCGTTTTTAAGAGTCGCTTTATCTTTATCAACAGCAGCAGAGAATGCTTGTTTTAAATCGTCATAACTACTATAAGTAGTACCATCGATTGTAACAGGGTTAAATCCTGCTTTAGCTTTCTCAACAACTTCTCTGAAGTATTCTTTTTTCCATTCTTCTAAAGTACTGAATTTGTTATCAGAAACTTTCTTGATGATGAAGTCATCACCTAATGTAGCATTACCAGCTTTTTTAGATTCAGCTTTTAACATATTTGAAGCGTAGTTTAAGAATCCTTTTTCATATCCATAGTAACCCCACATTCTGAATGTGTTATGTTTGAATGACATAGATCCTGGAGCACCTTCACTTGTGTTACCTCCATAGATACCAGCGGTAATAGGTACAGTCACGTAGGCAGTTCCAAATCCAGTTGGATCATAGATAGCATTACCTGGACCGTGTTTAGTCATGAAGTTTTTGTCTACTAAGTCATTAACAGAGTTTAACTCATATCCTTTTTCTTCTTCGTTAAGATCTCTAACCTCATCGTATTGGTTCTTAGTATTAGCTCCACGTAATTTTTTAGCTACTTTCTTGAACCAAGCGTTATTTAGTTCTTTACTGTGTTTATCAATTACGGCTTCTCCTTCAAGGTAATCAAGAAGCATTAATGTATCGTTGAAACCTTTCATGTAATTATCGATTTCAGCTCGAGATGTAAGATCATTTGGATTAGTATTGTACCATTGGTTTCCATCATTTGGACGTTCGTATGCCATGTTTAATCCTAATGCTTTAAAGTCACCGTTTGGACTTGATTCAGCAGGTGATTGTAACATACCTTGTGCGAATGCTTCTAAGTCAGTTCCTTCACGGTGTCTTGAACCACCTAAGTATACCATACGGTCGTTTACGTGAGTTGTTTCGTGAGTGAATGCTGAGATACCGAAGTCGCTAATCATGTCAGTAACCATGAAGAATACAGAGTCATCTTTATAAGGGTTACCGTAAATACGAGCTACAGCTCCCATACGCCAGTCAGTTGCATGATAACGTCCTGTTGGTCCGTATAATTCACGGATAGGTGCTACGTCTTTACCACTATTAGTGTGTCCATATTTATCTGTGCTGATTCCCTTGTAATTTTGGTTATCTAGTACTGGTGTTGGTACCATGTTGTTGCTCTTAAGCAGTTGATTACGAACTTTATCTAATGATAGACGAGACCAGAAGTCTAGATAATTTTGTTGACCTTTTGCTACTTTATCGATTTCTTTCTTGAATGCTTCACGTTCTGCTGCAGTATTCTTACCGTATTTCTCAAATGAACTGTAAGCCATAGTGTTATATGTTGAGATTAAGAACATGTGGGCATCTTTTAAGTTTAATAGTGGAAGAATCATCTTACCGTGAACATCATTATTTAATCCTTCGTATGCTCTGTGTTTCTTATCAGCAAATTCAGGAGTTGTTGTTTTTGGTTCAACGATATATACATTATCTTTAGTAGCTTTTATGAACCAATCGTTTAAGTCTGTATCACTTGTGAATAGACGCATATTATAGTCTAAGAAACTGTTTAACTCGCCTATACCGATAACTCCACCGATAGCTTCGCGATAAGCTTCTAAAGTTCTATCACCTTTAATGTTACTTTCTTTAGAACCAATCTTAATCAAGAAGTCTAACACATTAACATTCTTACCGTAGAAATCAGGTTTGAATAACATTAATTCTTTAATATTAAAGTCATCGAATTTAACGCCGTAGTAACGGTTTAGATAAGCTAATCCAAGAAGAACTGCAGCTTTATTGTCATCAGTTTTCTTAATTAATGCACGTTTAGCAGCTTCATCAGTATTTAGTTGATGGTCTTCATTTTGAACTAACTTAGTGATGAATTTATTAAGGTTATCTTTAACGTACTTGAAGCTTTCTTCTAAGTAAAGATCCTTAATTGCATTTACTTTGTTACCACCTGTTCTTCCTAAGAGTTGATAAACAGGATCAGATTGTAATTCTACTGGACTTAATTTACTTTCGATAGCGCTGATTAAATCGCTACGCTCTTTATCAACAATGTTAGGAGTGTAAACTATTTCTCCAAGTTCAGCGATGCTGTATTCTTTAACTTGTTTCACTTGAGATTCTTTAGGTGAGATGTTAAAGATTTCTTTTGTCTTATCAGCGTAGTGAACGATAATGCGGTTGGCATCGCCAAGTTCAGTTACGAATTCATTATCTTTCATCGCAGTAACAGATAAAACTTCTGTAGTTAATAATTTAGAATTTGCTGGAATCTTGTTACCTTGGTTAACGATCCACTCTTTATTGTAGAATGGTTGAAGTTTTTCGATGTTGCGATAAGCAAGTTCGCGAGATGCATCGTAGTCATCGATGTTTTTGTATTGATCATCTTTATTTATAATGTTATTAAGTTTGTCTTCGACAGTTTTTGTGCTTGTGAATTCATGAGCGGTAATTCCCATTTTAGCGATTTTCGCATTAGCTTCTTCTTGGGAAACTCCTTTCCATTTGTTAGAACGTGGATAAGATTTCGCACCTTCACTCACATCGTTAACTGTAACGTTATCGTTTTTAACCCAGTTAGCACCGAAATAATCATCTTCTTGAATATCTTTTGAACCGTAAAGGATTTCTCCGCCGTTTTTAACTTTCATCATAGTTACGTTGTTTTCAACAAGTCCCCATGACCAGTTAGAGTGAAGTAAACCACCTGTTTCTACTGGTTCTTTAAGATCGATTGTTCCTTTGGCAACAGAGTTTTTCAGGCGACCACGTTTACCAACATCATTAGGATCGCCACCGTGGTTTAATTTAGCAACAAGTCCACCGACTTTAGCTTTATTACCTGTAATATCAGCTTCGACATAAGAATTGTCTGTGTTACTTCTCCAGCTTTCACTTACAAGTCCGCCAGCCCACCAGTTTTTATTACCTTGGATATGGATTTTACCGATGAATGCAACGTTAGTCATGTCTGCTTCATCCATTTTATTAACCATACCAGTTACATCGTTAGCACCAGTTACATTACCAGTTACTTTAATGTTTTCGATAGTTGCTTTCTTAACAGTATTAGCTAATGGAGCAACTTTGTCAGTTTCAGGCATATTAATATTAACATTTTCAAGTAGTAAGTTTTTAACTGTACCGCCCTCAATATTAGAGAATAGTGGTCTAGAAATATTATGAATTGCGAATTTGTTACCGTCTGTACTTGTCAATGTACCTTTGAATAAGTTAGTTACATATGATTTTCCAGCAGGGTTAACGTTCGCTGCATTCATATCGCTACCAAGTTTAAATGTACCAGTAGGGTTAGTTTGCATAGCTTTAACAAGTTCATTGAAGTCATAGTATACATCACCTTCATGAGCTTTTGGTTTAGCGAAGTAGTGAGTATATGTCTCGCTAAGTTTATTTTCACCGTTACGTTGGACTAAATCAGGTGCTGTTGCAGTAACTTTGTATAGAGTTTTGCCATCTACAGTAACTTCTTCAATCTTATCAACAGAAAGTCTTGTTACTTTATTGTCGTGAGTTGTAACTTTTAAGTAATATGGAGTTACATCACCTGGAACAGATGATAAGAAACTGCTATCAGTTTCGTTACCTTCAGGATCAACACTTATTAAGCTTGTTTCTTTAATGTTTTTAATTTCAACTTTTTTAAGATCTAATTGAATTGGTTGATCTTCTAAAGTTTCAGTTTCTTCACCGTTACCTCTATCGTAAACCATAGTAGTAGATAGAGTATATTTTTGGAAGTATTTTAGATTATCTAATAATGCATCTAAGTTGTTTTCTGATAAATCAATAGTTTTAACAACTGCTCCATCTTTTTTCAGAGTAGCTGTGATTGATTTAATTTTTGTCTTAGTTGGATTTTCTAGAGAATACTTAGCAACTACTTCTTTATCTAATACTTTCTTGTCAGTATTTTTAAATTCTAGTATTGGTTTCTCAGTTAATGGAACTAAGTTTTTGATAGCTTGTTCTAATTTTTCAGTAGCTGCATTCACTTTGCTTTGAGTAGTAGCTTCATCTGCGTTTACAGGGTTAGCTGCTGCAAGGGCTTCTTCTAAAGCTTTCCATGTTTGAGTAGTGTATTCTTCTTTACGTTTGTTGTTAGCTGAGTTAATAGCGCTTTGTAATGCAGTTTTATCAACGGCAAGAGCTTTAATAGCGTCTTGAAGAGCTTGAGTAGCCGCATCTATTTCACTTTGTTTAGGAAGTGGAGTAGTTTGGTTGTTGATTTCTTTAGCTTTTATTTCAGCTTTTTTAAATTCATTCCAAGTTGTTGGACTGTAGTCAGCTTCTTGTTTAGTTTCTGCATCTTTTAATTGTTTTTGTAATTTTGTTTTATCAACATTAAGAGCATCAATAGCGGCTTTAAGTTTCTTAGCAGCTTCATCGATTTGAGCTTGAGTAGCAGTTGTGTTATCTTCTACAGCTTGAGCTGCTTTTTTAGCTTCTCCTAATGCAGTCCAAGTTTCAGGACTGAAATCTGAAGCGGTTTTAGAGTTAGCATCTGCTAGTTGTTTTTCAAGTTCAGTTTTATCTGTGTTTAATCCTGCGATAGCCGCTTTAAGTTTTTCGTTAATATGATCAACTTCGCTTTGTTTTGCGGCTGGATTGTTTGTAACTTTTTCAGCTTCAGCTAATACAGTTTGTAGATTTGCCCAAGATGCATCGTTGTAGTGCTCTTTAGTTTTTGATTTAGCATCGGCGATAGTGTTATTTAAGTCCGTTTTGTCAACATTAAGAGTGTCAATAGCAGCTTTTAGTTTAGCTGTCTCACTATCTACTTCAGGTTGTTTTACAGAGTCAGAAGAGTAGACATTTTGTGCGGCTTCTAAAATTGGTTTAAGAGCGTTATAGCTTGCTGCAGAGTAATCAGCAGGAATAAGTGCAAGAGCTCTATCAATTTGAGCTTTTAGTGCAGTTTTATCTACTTTTTCTTCTGGTTTAGTTTCTTCAGTTTTTTCAGGTTGAGGTGTAGGTTTAGTTTTCTCAGGTTTTGGAGTTTCCGGTTGAGGAGCAGGTTTAGCTTCTTCAGGTTTTGGAGCTTCCGGTTGAGGAGTAGGTTTAGTTTCCTCAGATTTTGGAGTTTCCGGTTGAGGAGTAGGTTTAGCTTCTTCAGGTTTTGGAGTTTTAGGTTGAGGAGTAGGTTTAGTTTCCTCAGGTTGAGGAGTGGATTCTTCCTTAGTTCCAATGGCGATAACCTTGTTTATAGGTTGTTTTGTAATTGAAGTTTTGATAACTTTACTAGATTGTTTACCATCAGCAGTAGTTACTTCGCTAAATACAATCTGCTCACCGTTAACTCCTTCTTGAACAACTTTAGTTTGCCCTTTTGGTAGAGTAGCATCAGGTTGCTCGATTGTCTCGAAAGGAACAACTTCAGTAGTTGATTTAAGTTCAGGTTTATTTTCAACTGGAACTTTCGGTCCTTCATCAGGAGTTATTTTATGATCTACTGCAGGAGCAGGAGTAGGTTGTGTTGGTTCAACTGCTGGTTGTGTTGGTTTTGGAAGAACCTTCTGTTCAGCTTGAGGTAAGGCACCTAAATCGCTAAGAGTGAAGTATCCAACATAGCGATAGCCATCGATGCTGATTACACCGTTCGCAAGTTCTGCAGAATTAGCTACTGTTGTTTCTGTGTTGTATCGCACTAATTCTTTGTTTTCGAAGGCGAATGATTGATATGGCATAACGATACTTTGTCCCATTGCTCCGATTAACACAACGCTAAGAACTTTGTTTCTGTGTTTTTTCGACATTAAAAGAACCACTAATACTGCGGTACCGATTCCAAGTCCTGCTACAGGAAGTGAACTTTGTCCAGTATTTGGTAATGATTTTAATTCTGTAGGTTTAGTGGAAGTTTGTGCTTCTTTTTTATAAACCATGTAGTATGTTTCGTTGTTTTTTACATCATTCGGAATACTTCTTTTAATTAAAGTTTTCTCAGCTTCGGTCAATTCATTTTCAGCTAGATAAGTATATTTAACACTTGTGTTGTTTTCGTTGGCAAGTGCTTCACTTGGTGCATGACTTCCAAAAAATAAAGCCCCGATAACGACCGGTGCTGCACCAAGAGATAATTTTCTAATTGAAAACTTTAAAATTTTATTATTATTTTCATTTTTCAATCGCATGAAATTATTTTCTCCTATATATTTTTTAGTTACCTCTTAATTCTATCAAAAAACCAAGTTTAAAGCAATTAATCAAACTCGAAAAACAGTATGTAAAGTGCATTAATTTTATATTTTGATAACAATTTTAGTATAAAAATACTAGATTTTTTTATGATAATAATACAAATATAACACCAAAATACAACTGTACTAGTACTGTAGAATAATAAGTGGTAAAATATAAATATAATTAATTTTATTTTTTAAGAAATTATTTAGGAGAGATATGTTCTGTGAATGTTGTTGTAAAAAGGTTAAGTTGAAGTGTATTTATTTTATTTTGAAATTTTTATAATAGTAATTTAGTTTAAATAATTTCGGAATTGTTGAAATAGTTGCAAGGGTAAAGAATCTATGATATAATATCTATATAAGTTGTATTAGTACAGTATGAAATATGTAAACTTAAGGGTAAATATTTAAAAACAAAATCAGAAAGGATGATTTTTATGGACGGAGATACAACCAAGAAAAAGAAAAGTAAGAAAAATGTAGTGGTTAAAAAAGCAATAAGCTTAGAGACATTTGTTTTCTTAGCTATATTCTTCCTAATATTTGGTTTAATGGCTAGAAAAATGGGAACACCGCTTATGTTTAAAACGATGATGGCAACAGCCCATGATTTACTGCTTAACACAGTATTTTTCATAATGGCAATGGCGGTTATCGCAGGTGCTATTAGTGCGCTGTTATCAGAATTTGGTGCGATTGCACTAATCAATAAGATTTTTGCACCTCTTATGAAACCACTTTGGGGGATGCCTGGAGCGAGTGTTACAGGTGCGGTAGCTACATATCTATCAGATAACCCAGCTATTATTCCATTTGCGAAAGATAAAAGATTTACATCTTTCTTTAAAAAATACCAAGTACCAGCTTTGTGTAACTTAGGGACAGCTTTTGGTATGGGGCTTATCGTAACGATGTTTATGATGGGTCAAGGAGAAGGATTTATTAAAGCAGCGATTATCGGTAACGTTGGAGCGATTTTAGGTAGTATTATAAGTGTTCGTTTAATGTTAAGACAAACAAAAAAATACTATGGTGATGAAGCGGAAGAACCAGCGATTGAATTAGCTGAAGGTGATGATAGACCGGATAAAGTAAGAATAGTACGTGATGGAAATATGTTCCAACGAGTACTAGATACTGTTTTAGAAGGTGGTAAAACAGGGGTTGAAATGGGTCTAGCAATCATTCCGGGTGTACTTATAGTATGTACTTTCGTAATGATGTTAACATTCAAAATGCCAGCCGGAGGATATACAGGTGCGGCATATGAAGGTGTTGGATTCTTACCTTGGTTAGGAGAGAAACTAACATTCATCCTAGAACCACTATTTGGATTCCATTCTGCAGAAGCAATTGCCTTCCCGATTACAGCCTTAGGAGCAGTAGGAGGAGCAATCTCATTAGTTCCAGAATTCTTGAAGAATGGATTAATTGGAGCAAATGACGTTGCGGTATTCACAGCGATGGGTATGTGTTGGAGTGGATACTTAAGTACTCACATCGGTATGATGGATGCTCTTGGAGTACGTAAATTATCTTCAAAAGCAATTGTATCACATACAATAGGTGGTCTTGCAGCGGGAGTTATAGCTCACTACTTATTCGTATTGCTAGGGTAGTAAATAAAAAATAACAGATTGAATTAAGAAGGCGTAACTCTCAGAGTTGCGTCTTTTTTTAGAATCTAATATATATTTATTTTATCCTGTGAAGTATTGAATAGAGGTAATGTAGATAGTATAATTAAATTATAAATAGTTTTTATTTAGATAAATATAAAAAAGGGGAAATCTCGTATGGAAAGATTCAAGAGTGTCAATTTTTATTATACCTTAGGTATAATGTTAATTATTTCGTTAGTAGCGAAATATCTTGCTCAGGTACCGGCGTTAAAATTATTTGGGCATTTAGTAATTGCGCTTGTTATAGGTATGGCATTGCAAGCGTCAAAAGGATTAAAAGAACAGGTTAAGGCGGATATTCCATTTATAAGTAATAAATTCTTACGTCTTGGAATAATTTTATTAGGATTCAAGTTGGCATTGGATAGACTTTTATCAGAAGGTAAAAAGACGTTGATTGTAGCGTTCTTTATCGTGTTATTCATGGTAACTTTAACTTACTTTATGTGTCGAGCTTTTAAGGTGGATCATGAGCTTGCGTTACTTTCTTCATGTGGTTGCGGTATTTGTGGTGCTGCGGCAGTTATGGGAGTAAGTGGTCAACTTCGAGCAAAAACGGATAACAGTGTTCTTGCGGTTGCGGTTGTTGCGATACTAGGTACAGTATTTACCTTAATAGAAGTAACTTTACAACCATACTTGGGGCTTGATGCATACAACTACGGAGTATTTACAGGAGGAAGTCTTCATGAAATAGCTCACGCAGTTGCGGCAGGAGGAGCAGGTGGACAAGTGGCGCTTGATGCTGCAATTCTTACTAAATTATCACGTGTTCTTATGCTTATAGTAGTAGCGGGTGTATTGATTGTAGTTAACAAAAAAACTCAAGATGAAACAAAAGGAAAAGTTCCGATGCCGTACTTTATTTTAGGCTTCATTTTTATGAGTATTTTAGGAAGTTATGTCACTTTCTTAAAACCATTAGCACCATTCTTTGTAGACGCTGCGTATGTATTCTTAGGTATGGCGATGGCTGCTTTAGGAATGAGTGTTAACTTCAAAGTTATTAAAGAACGTGGTGTAAGAGTATTTACAGCGTGTTTCTTATCGTCTGTTATTTTAATGGTAGTTTGTTACTTTGTAGCCAGATTTATCTTTTAGTAGTAGATTAAAGAAGGTTTAAGAGATAATAAAAAAATAATATCAAAGAGGAGAATAATTATGACAATTACAAAATTATTAGGTATAAAGTATCCGGTATTTCAAGGTGCTATGGCTCAAATAGCTAGACATGAACTTGTTTCAGCGGTATCAAATGCGGGGGCGTTAGGTATTTTAGCTTCAGGAGGAGTAAGTCCAGAAGAACTTCGTAAAGAAATTCAGCAATGTAAAAAACTTACAGATAAACCTTTCGGTGTTAACCTTATGCTTATGATGCACAATATTGATGAAATAATAGATGTTGTTATCGAAGAAGGTGTAAAAATCGTTACAACAGGAGCTGGAACTCCGAGAAAATACATGCCACGCTTAAAAGAGGCGGGGATAAAAGTAATTCCAGTAATTCCTTCTGTAAAAGCTGCGGTGAAAATGGAAGAATTGGGTTGTGATGCAGTTGTAGTAGAAGGTATGGAAGCAGGAGGACACGTAGGAACTAGTACTACGATGGCGTTGTTGCCGCAGGTAACTTCTGCGGTGAAAATCCCCGTTATAGCAGCTGGAGGAATCGCGGATGGTCGAGGTATGGCTGCTGCATATTGTCTTGGAGCAAGTGGAGTTCAGATGGGAACTGTATTCTTAGCTTCTGAAGAGTGTCCAATCTCTACAGAGTATAAAAACATGATCTTAGAAGCGGTTGATACATCGACTACACTAACAGGAGAAAAATTCGGAGCTCCTGTTCGTGGTATTAAAAACGAACTTACGAAAAGGTATCATGAATTAGAAGAAAAATCTTCAACACTTATGGAGTTGGAAGAATTAACTCTAGGTTCGTTAAGAAGAGCGGTTTATGACGGAGATGTCGAAAATGGTTCTGTTATGGCAGGGCAAATCGCAGGATTAGTGAGTGAACTTCGACCAGTTAAAATTATAATAGAAGAAACTGTAAAAGAAGCAAAAGAAGTTTTACAAAGAACAGAAATATAATATTTAAGAACAACTTAGGTTATGTTAGAACCTGAGTTGTTTTTTATGTACAATTGGTTATGAGTTTAGAACATATGGTAGTGTTTGGAGGGTATGATTAAGATATTATAGGATAAATTAAAATGAAATTTTAGTTTTTAGATAAGTGTTATATTTAGTGTTATTTAATTTATTTTCAAAAGTGATAGTACGAATGGATATATTAATTTAATATTAATGTTAATTTAAAATTTAAAAAGAAGAAAAATAGAGTAAAATTTACATGCTTTAACCATGTTTCAATTGACTATAATTAATGTTTATTATATTATAGTTATATATTTATTTATTTTATAGGAGGGTTTTTATGATAGACCAAAGATATAAGCATGTAACTTATGGTTCTTCTTTTAAAGACTTCTTTAAAGGGTTTGTGGATTTCACAGGTTATTCGTCTGTGGCAGGTCACTGGTTCCCTGTGGGAAGTATTCTAGGAGGATTTATCTTATTAACAGTTTTAGTATTCCAAGGTGTACTTTCTTCATTTTCTAGTATTGGAAGAAAATCAACAAATGATTTTGGATACTTATTAGGTGGAAGTACGTTTAGTGATGGAGTTTCTACTCTTCAAACAGGATTAGCGTTCGGTATATTTATGCTAATAGCTGGACTTATTTTAATTTTACCTCTAACTGCAAGTTTTTCAAGAAGACTACGTGACGTAGGGTTTGCTACATGGGGAATTGTTATTTTAATAGCTTTATATTATATTTTATCTTATTTCACAGTGTATTTATTAACTCCAGTGTACTGTATTGTTTTCTTATTTGTATTAATGTCATTACCATCTAATGCAGTAGAAACGAATTCTAATAGTGAATTTGCTAAATTTTTCTTAAGACAAACAGCACAAGCTCAACAATATTATAGTCAATTTGGAAATCCATTTGGACAACCAGTTCAATATGATCAATTTGGGAATCCAATTCCCAACCAACCAAACTTTAACAATGGAATGAATCAAGGATTTAACCCACACGGACAACAAGGATTTAATCCAAACGCACCACAAGGACGTCCTAACCCAGGATTCCAAGGGCAACCACAACAAGGATTTAACCCGCAAGGACAACAAGGGTTCAATCCAAATGCACCGCAAGGGCGTCCTAACCCAGGATTCCAAGGGCAACCACAACAAGGATTTAACCCGCAAGGGCAACAAGGATTCAATCCAAATGCGCCACATGGACACCAAAATCCAGGATTCCAAGGGCAACCACAACAAGGATTTAACCCGCAAGGACAACAAGGATTCAATCCAAATGCACCACAAGGGCACCAGAACCCAGGATTTCAAGGGCAACCACAACAAAATGTAAACCCAAATGCACCGCAAGGAGAGCAAAATCAGGGTTTTAATACGGCTGGAGTACAAGCTCAACAAGCTCCAGAAGTAAAACAAGAAGAGGTTGTAGTTGAGCAACAAAATGTAGAAGTAGCACCACAACTTGAGGTTACTCCAACAGTAGAAGAAGTACTAGTAGAAGCTACTCCACAAGTGGAAGTTGCTCCAGTAGTAGAAGAAGCACCACAAGTAGAAGAGACTCAAGAAGTAAAAGTAGAAGTTGCAGGTGGAGCTAGAAGCAGAAGACTTCAAAAGCTGAACAAAGCAGAAGACGAAGTTGTATTCAAAAAAAGAAGATAAAAAAATGATCTAATAGATCAGAATTAAGAGGCTCAGGTAGAAGTACTTGAACCTCTTTTTGTATTTTATGGGATTCTAATTATATAGCTACCTTCAGAGTCGTAACTAAGGTTATTTCATTTTTTGATAATTTTACTACTCTAAAGTATAATACTCACGAGTAGTAAAATTCGATTGCAGAAATTTTGAAAGTTAATTATCGATTGAGCGGAATAATAATATTAAATCGCTCATCGTTGCACAAGAAAAAATCCTCGGTGATAATTTCAAAAATCGATTTGAACTATGTCGGATTATGTTTTATGAAAACTTTTAGAAATTACTCTGAAAATAGAAAAACGCTCATCATTTAGAAAAACAATCAAATACAAAAATAAAAACACTCATTTTAATCGTTTATTTTGATTATTTATGAGTGTTTTTGCTTGATTTTGATTGAATAGCTATATTATATTAGATATAATAATCATGGGAGTTAGGAGAGAAGAGAAATTGGTAAATGAAAGATGGAATAAAATTTTAGATTTGTTAGATGAGAAAGGTTCGCTAAACCTAAAGGAGTTGATGGAATATTGTAATGTTTCGGAAGCAACGATAAGACGCGATCTTACAAACCTAGAAGATAAAAATTTATTATATAGAACTCACGGTGGTGCGATGAAACGCTCGGCGGCACGTGGTAGTGAAGAAAGTGTTGAAGCGAAACGTGAAGAGTATCTGCAGGAGAAAAGAGCGGTAGCGAAGTACCTTTGTGATAATGTTGTTCAGTCAGGACAGACGATTTATCTAGATGCAGGGACATCGACGTACGAAATGATTGAACACCTTCGAGATAGAAGGATAACTGTAGTGACTAATTCAACATATCATTTACCAAAGCTTATTAATAATAAAATACATACTATTATATTAGGTGGAACACTGAAACATTCTACACAGGCGGTGATAGGATATTCAGCCGTTGAACAACTAAAGAAATATAGTTTTGACATGTGTTTTGTCGGCTGTAACGGAATAGATGAAAGTTTTGGTGTGACGACCGCAGAAGAAAATGAAGCTTTTATAAAAACAACAGCGATACAAGGTAGTAAGAAGAAATATATTCTCGCTGATAAATCGAAATTCGGTCATAGAAAGTTCCAAAAATTTGCCGAACTAGATGACATAATTATAGTATCGTATGAAGTTCCAGAAGAATATAAGAAATTTAAAAATATAATAGAAGTAAAAAGTATAAAGGAGGACTAAAAGTGTATTATACAATTACTTTAAATCCGGCTGTTGATATGCTGACAACGGCGGAAAATTTCGCGCTTGGAAAACTAAATAGAACACAAGAAGCGAAGTACGTAGTAGGTGGAAAAGGAATTAATATCTCAATCTTACTTAACAACGTTGGTGTTGATAGTAAAGCGTGGGGGTTTGTTGCTGGATTCACAGGATATTTTATTAAATCAGAACTAGATAATCTAGGTGTAAAACACGATTTTGTAGAAACGAGTGGAGCTACTAGAATCAACATGAAATTAACTACAGAAACTGAGACTGAAATTAACGGTCAAAGTAGTAGTGTAAACCTAGATAACGTTAGCGACTTTTTTACGAAATTAGAAGTACTGACTGAGGAAGATGTAGTATTCTTATCTGGTAATGTTATCGCTGGAATGGGTGTAAATGACTTTAAGGCTATTGCGAAGAAAGTATCGGAATCAGGTGCTACATTAGTAGTAGATAGTAATAAAGAATTAGTGTTAGACACACTAGAGTACAAACCATTCGTAGTTAAACCGAATGAATTCGAACTTGGAGAAATGTTCGGTGTAACTTTAAATAGTATCGAAGAAATACTACAATACGCTGAAAAATTACAAGATCGCGGTGCGAAAAACGTACTTGTTTCACGTGGAGCAGACGGAGCATTACTACTAACAGAAAATAAGGAAGTATTCGAAGTTAACGTAGCTAAAGGTAAGATAGTGTCTACTGTTGCGGCAGGAGACAGTATGCTTGCGATGTTTGTTGCGAAATACAACGAAACAAAAGATTACCAAGAGGCTCTACGTTATGCATCAGCTGCAGGTGGTGCAACATCATTCTCAGTAGGAGTAGGAAGTAAACAATTAATAGAAGAATTACTACCTCAGATTGAAGTTAAAAAATTAAAATAGAATTAAACAAATTTTTTGAAGAAAAATAAAATATTTCCTCGGGAATATGAAATTAACAAAGGAGAAAGAAATGAAATTAACAGATGTTCTAAATTATGACTTAGTTCAATTCGGATTCAGTGCTGCTGATAAAAAAGAAGCTCTGGATAAACTAACAAGCATGTTAGTGGAAAAAAATATTATCGCTAGTAAAGATAACTTTTTAAACGCGTTGCTAGTTCGTGAAGCTCAATCAACTACAGGAGTAGGAGAAAATGTAGCTATCCCTCACGCAAAAAGTGCAGATTTTGACAAAGCGATGATCGTTTATGCGAAAAGTGATGAAGGTGTTGAGTGGGAAAGCTTTGATGGACAACCTGCCAAACACATCTTTATGATCTGTGCACCAGACGGTGGAGCAGACGAGCACCTTAAAGCGCTAGCTTCATTATCACAAGCTCTTATGGATGCAGATGTAAAAGCAGGATTAGATAAAGCTACAACAAAAGAAGATGTAGAAAAAGTATTTGCGGACTTCGTAGCTAAAACAGAAGCTCCAAAAGAAGAAAAACCAGCAGCTCCAAGTGGAGAAAAACCATATATCATCGCGGTAACAGCTTGTCCAACAGGTATTGCCCACACATTCATGGCTGCAGAAAAAATTAAAGAAACAGCTAAAGTGATGGGATTAGATGTTAAAGTAGAAACAAACGGTCAAATCGGTGTCGAAAACAAACTTACAAAAGAAGATATTGAAAGAGCAACGGGAATCATCGTTGCGGCTGATAAAAAAGTAGAAGTTGCACGTTTTGATGGACGTCCAACAATTATGACAAAAGTAGCTGATGGAATTAACAAACCAGAAGAACTTATCCAAACAATCTTAGATGGGAAAGCTCCTATCTACAAACATGACGGAGCAGCAGAAGATTCAGAAGATTCTTCAGCGAATGAAAGTATCGGACGTCGTGCTTATAAACACCTAATGGAAGGTGTAAGTAACATGCTACCATTCGTAGTGGCTGGTGGTATTCTTATCGCATTATCATTTATCTGGGGTATTAACTCATTTGATCCGAAAGACCCATCTTACAACAAAGTAGCAGAAGTATTATTCTACTTCGGTAAAATTTCATTTAGTATGATGTTGCCAATCCTAGCTGGATTCATCGGTCGTTCTATCGCTGACCGTCCTGGATTCATCGTTGGTATGATCGGTGGTATTTTAGCAGACCCAGGAATTTTAAGTCTGAAAAGTGATTTATTAGCGTACACTCCTTCAGGATTCTTAGGAGCGTTAGTAGCCGGGTTCTTAGCTGGTGGGATTATCCACGTATTAAAAATTGCATTCAGTTGGATGCCTCGTTCATTAGATGGTATTAAACCAATCTTCCTATTCCCTATCTTAGGGTCACTAATTATGGGATTACTAATGATCTTCCTAATTAACGCGCCTATGGCAAGTGTAATGGAAGGATTAAAACACTTTATTGAAAGTCTTAACGGAAGCGGTAAATTCATCCTTGGATTCGTAGTAGCTGCGATGATGGCTATCGATATGGGTGGTCCGATTAACAAAGCTGCTTACGTAACAGGTACAGCTCTATTAACATCTGCAGGTTCAGCAGGAAGTGATGTAATGGCTGCGGTTATGATCGGTGGTATGGTACCTCCATTAGCAATCGCAATCTCAGCAACAATCAACAAAAATATCTGGCCGAAAGCTCAACGTAGTGGAGCATTAGTAAACTACGTAATGGGATTATCATTCATTACAGAGGGAGCTATTCCATTCGCAGCAAGTAACCCAGCGCGTGTTATTCCACCATTATTTATCTCAAGCGGTATTGCTGGAGCTTTAAGTATGACTTTTGGTGCTGTATCAAAAGCTCCTCACGGAGGAATCTTCGCTATCGCTGCAGGAGCTGTAAGTAATCCACTTATGTATCTATTAGCATTAGTGATTGGTGCAGTATTAGGTGCATTGCTATTAATCGCATCATTAAGCTTTGGGAAAAAGATAGTAAATTAATACATTAAATATTTTTAAAATAAACACTACTTTATATATTGTAAAAGTAGTGTTTATTTTAATTACGAAAATTCATATAAAGGCTGTAGTAAGATTACTTGTTTTATGAAAAAGAAAAATTTAAAACATTAAATATATTTTTTAAATGGTGGAATATTTAGTTTTGAAAATATCTAAAATATAAGAAAATGTATGTATTTTTTTTTTTTTTTTCAATTTATAAAACTTTAAAATATATGATTTATATTATTTTTATAAATAACGTTTGAAATAGCATCCATATTAGTTTTCTTTTTGTTTTCAAAAAAGTTTATATTGATTTTATTTTTCAAAAATGATATAATTAAGCGTAAAAAATTTAAAAAATATAGTTAGAATTTTAGGTATATTCAAGTCAAGGGTTCTTAAAATATATACTGTAATCGTTTTAATTTTTTTTATACGTTTTATTTATAAAATAAGAAAAAGGAGAAGATAATGTTTAGTAAAAATAACATAAAAATGAATAACAAGAAGCAATTCGAAAAAGTTAACCATTATGGTATTAAGAAATTTAATGCTGGAACGGCGTCAGTTTTAATTGCTTCTGCTTTTATGTTTTTAGGGGGAGCAGCGCAAGCGGTAGACACTAACAAACAAGAAGCAACAGTAGCAACTACCGAAAAAGTAGCAGCAGAAAAACCAACAGAGGAAAAAGCTGAAACAAAACCAGCTGTAGCCAAAAAAGCTGCAGAAGTAAAAGAAGTAGAAGCAGCGCCAAAAGCTGAAGCTAAAAAAGAGGTGAACAAAGCGACTCTTCAAGCAAAAATCAGTCAATTAGATAACTTATTCGTGTCATTGGCAGGACAAGAGTTATCAGAAGACAAACAAGTTAAAACTGTAAGTGCAGCAGTAGAATTAAACAAAGCTAAAGACTTAGCGGCGTCAGCATCAGCTACACAAGAACAAGTAGATGCACAAGTAGCAGCATTAGAAGCAGCTATAAACAACTTAAACAAAGTTGAAAAAGCAGCAGACAAAAAAGAAGAAGCTAAAAAAGAAGAAAAAACAGAAAAAGCTGTGGCTAAAGAAAACTTAGAAAAAGCAGTTTCAGAAGCAAAAGCAGTAAACCAAGCTGCAACAACATTCGCAACAAAAGAAGTTAAAGAAGAAGCTCCAAAAGTAGAAATCAAAGCAGCAGTAGCAACATCAGAAAAAGAAATCGCAAAAGCATTAGATATCTTCAACTCAGACTCTTCAACAAAAGAAGATGCTGATCAACAACGTAAAGAATTAGAAAAAGCAATCGAAGCGGTGTACGTAACAATGCAACGTGCAGGACACCGTGGGAAAGTAGAAGCTATTCTAGCTGATGCAACAAGTGGTGACAAAACTATCACAGGTAAAGGTGTTATCAGAAATGGTAATGCAATAGTAACAGTTAACAATGCATATGTAACTATGAATGCAGATAATACTGCACCTAAAGCATGGGGAATTGATGTAGTATTCGATACATCTCAGGCTCAAAATGGTGATACTACTACTATTGAAATGAAAAACTTAACAGGATTTGGAGATAGTTTTAAACCTGGTACAAAAATTACAGCAGCAGATGGGACTGTTATAGGGGAAGTTGTATCTAAAGTGACTACTAACTCTGCAGGAAGTAGAGGAGGAGAAAGTCCCTTCTGGTCTCAACGTAAGAAAGATGGTAAGACTTATGAAGAGCGTCTTGCTGAACAACCAGCTATTCCTAATGAAGTAGGAACCACTACTTACACAATTAGATGGAATGATAAGGCGAAAAATTATGCTGTAACAACTTTCTATGCAGAAAACTTAACAGCGATTGATTACTATGCACCTAATATTTCTAAAGATACTGAATACACGGCAGCGATTAGTGTAAATGGACAACCAGTTCTAGAACATAAGTATACGCATAAAGCATCAAAATCAGCAGCACAAAAACAAAACACGTCTGCTACTATTATGGGAGATAACATATTAGGATATAAAGGAAGTGAACGTGTTAGAAAGAGTGATGCAGTAGTTATCAATACTGATAGTGATGTCCGTTATGGAAAAGGTTCGAAATTTACGATTACTTTACAAAATGATGATTTCACATATTTTAAAACGATTGATGGTTCAAAAAATACTGCTACAAATACTAATAAGGCTGATAGTATAAGTTACCGTCCAGCAGGTCGTTGGAATAATGTTCAAGCTAATGCAAACAACGTCTGGATTCTTAACGACGGACGTGATACAAACTTTACAGTAAAAGCTACTGTAAAATCACCGACAGAATTAGAAATAGAAGTAATCGATGGAGCAATCCAAGAAGATTCAACAGTTTCAATAGCTCTAGATAAACTTGGGGTTGAAAAAGTTATAACAAACCGTACATTCTCAGACGAGTACTCTAAACTTATATACGATGAGGTAGGTCGTCTAAAAGATGGAAGTGTAGTAGGTAACACAGATAAAACGGCAGCAACTCTTACTGTATCAGGTGGAACACCTCTTAATGGAGGAGAAGAAAATGTAACTACTAAAGTTGCGAACGGTTGGAAAGTTGAAGTTGGAGCCGGAGGAAATAGTCCGTTTGAGACAGGGGCCGCTATCATTACCTTAGTAGATATAGAAACAGGTGAAGAATTTGCGTATGAAGCGACTGAATATAATGGAGATGGTTCGCCTAAAGAAGAAGGTGGATACGAAACTAAGAGTATCCTAGGAAAAAAATATGATGTTTCAAACCAAGTTCCTGATTTAACTAAAACTATCAAAGGTGTTGAGTACATCCGTGTGGATGTTCCAGCTAAAGGAATAAAAGGTACCTTAAATGTTGGTGAAAAACGTGCGGAAGAGATTTACACATCAGAGGAGCTAAAAAAATATGGAGTGAAGGCTAAAGCTTTCGTGAACAACGTTATTTACTACTATGTTAAGAAAACAAAATTAGAAGAAGTAAATCGTACAATTAAATATGTGTACGCAGATGATGTTAAAGGTCTTGCAGGACAACAAGTATTTGAACCAACGAAACAAACTGTAAGTTACACAGGTACTATCCAAGTAAATAATAAAAATGAAGCAGAAGTAGATGCTAATAGAAAACCAATTTACATTAATTGGGAAGGTGCTAATGGTCAAAGTACTGTTCTTCCAGAACTTGCAGTACCTCAAAAAGAAGGATATATTGCAAGTGTAGAAAAAGTAGCTGCGCAACCAACGACACCAACTGATGAAGATTATGAATACGTAGTGACTTACACAGCTATCCAAAAAGCTAAAACAACATTTGTTTACCAAGATAAAGATGGAAATGTTAAACAAGTAGAAGGAAACACACCAATAACTGAAACAGGTAAAGGTGGAGATAAACTTACAAAAGCAGATGAAATCGCTGCGAAGATCAAAGAAGCTCAAAACAAAGGATATGAATTAGTATCTAATACATACCCGACAGATGGAGTATTCGATAAAGATGTTGATACTGACCAAGAATACACAGTAACACTTAAAGAACGTGTAGTACCAGTAACACCAGATCAACCAAAAACACCAGGAACTCCAGTAGATCCAAATAACCCGGAAGGACCTAAATATCCAGCTGGATTAGAAGAAAAAGATTTAAACAAAACAGTAACACGTACAATTACATACGTATACGCAGATGGAACACCAGTATTAAATGAAGATAAAACTCCAAAAACAGTAACACAAGAAGCTAAATTCACACGTGAAGCAAAAGTAAACTTAGTTACAGGAGAAGTTACATACGGAGATTGGTCAGATGCTCAAGACTTAGCTGAAGTTAAATCACCGGAAATTGCTAAACACACAGTTGATAAAGCTATAGTACCGACAGTGAAAGTAACTAACACTTCAGAAAACATTAAAGAAGTAGTTACATATACACCAGTTCAAAAAGCAATAACAACATTTGTTTACCAAGATAAAGATGGTAATGTTAAACAAGTAGAAGGAAATGAACCTATTTCTGAAACAGGTACAAATGGAGAAAAACTTACAAAAGCAGAAGAAGTTGCTAATAAAATTAAAGAAGCTCAAAATAGAGGGTATGAATTAGTATCTAATACGTACCCAACAGACGGAGTATTCGATAAAGATGTTAACACTGATCAAGAGTTTACAGTAACACTTAAAGAACGTGTAGTTCCAGTAACACCAGATCAACCGAAAACGCCAGGAACTCCAGTAGATCCAAACAACCCAGAAGGACCTAAATACCCAGCTGGATTAGAAGAAAAAGATCTAAACAAAACAGTAACACGTACAATCACATACGTATACGAAGATGGAACTCCAGTATTAAATGAAGATGGAACACCAAAAGTAGTAACACAAGAAGCTAAATTCACACGTGAAGCAAAAGTAAACTTAGTTACAGGAGAAGTTACATACGGAGACTGGTCAGAAGCTAAAGATTTAGCAGAAGTTAAATCACCAGTAGTTAAAGGATACTTAGCTGATAAAGTAATAGTACCAACAACAAAAGTAACTGCAGACTCAGAAAATACTACAGAAGTAGTAACATACAAACCACTAGGATCATGGGTACCGAACATTCCAGGACAACCAACAGATCCAATCAAATATCCAAACGATCCACAAGATCCAACAAAACCAGGAACTGAAAAACCAAAAGTACCATACGTACCAGGATTCGCGCCGAAAGATAAAGATGGAAACCCGCTTAAACCGGTAAATCCAAACAATCCAGAAGAAGGATATGAAGTACCGAATATTCCAACTAATCCAGGTCAAGACACTCCAATCAACTATGTAAAAGATACTCAAAAAGCTAAAACAACATTCGTAGATGAAAAAGGAAACCCAATTCCAGGAGTAGAAGCTATTACTGAAGAAGGTGATTCAGACACACCATTAACAAAAGAAGCTGAAGTAAAAGTTAAGATCAAAGAACTTGAAAACAAAGGATACGAATTAGTATCTAATACATACCCAGAAGGTGGTAAGTTCGATAAAGATGCGAACACAGATCAAGAGTACAAAGTAACGCTTAAAGCTAAAGTAGTACCAGTAACACCAGATCAACCAAAAACACCAGGAACTCCAGTAGATCCAAACAACCCAGATGGACCTAAATATCCAGCTGGATTAGAAGAAAAAGATCTAAACAAAACAGTAACACGTACAATCACATACGTATACGAAGATGGAACTCCAGTGTTAAATGAAGATAAAACTCCAAAAACAGTAACACAAGAAGCTAAATTCAAACGTGAAGCAAAAGTAAACTTAGTTACAGGAGAAGTTACATACGGAGACTGGTCAGAAGCTAAAGATTTAGTTGAAGTTAAATCACCAGTAGTTAAAGGATACTTAGCTGATAAAGTAACAGTGCCAACAACAAAAGTAACTGCAGACTCAGAAAATACTACAGAAGTAGTAACATACAAACCATTAGGATCATGGATTCCAAATATCCCAGGACAACCAACAAGTCCAATTAAATATCCAAACGATCCAGCAGATCCAACAAAACCAGGAAGTGATAAACCAGTATTACCATACGTACCAGGATACACTCCAGTTGATGGAAATGGAAATCCACTTAAACCAGTTGATCCGCAAGACCCAACTAAAGGATACATCGTACCAGATATTCCTGCAAACCCAGGTCAAGATACACCAATCAACTACGTGGCAAACCCTCAACCACAACCAAATCAAGATTCAAAACCTGAGCCGAAATCAGAAAACAACAAACCAAAAGAAGATCAAAACCAAGATCCAAAACAAGATAAAAAAGAAACACCAAAAGAAGCTCCGGAAAAAGATCCAAAAACGTCTCCAGTTCAACCAAAAGCAAATACTCAAGTTAAGAGATTAGCAAACACAGGTTCAACTGAAACTAACACTGGCTTAGCAGGATTAGGATTAGCGACATTTGCTGGAATGCTTGTTGCATCAAGACGTCGTAAAGAGAAATAAAACTAAAAAATATATAATAAATAAAATCATAAAAGACAAAATAGAATAAAGTAATGACTTGAAAGCACCCTTGATAATTTTCGAGGGTGCTTTCGTATGTATAAAGGCAAATTACATTAATTATAAAATTTTAATTTAAAGTACGTTGATGTGTAGTTTAATTAGTTTATTATAGAAAAAAATAAAAAGCTATAGAAATTAATTAAATTATAAAACGTTTTCTTTTAAAATTTAAATTATATTTAAAGTAAAAATATAATAAATATTGATAATTTAACATAGATTTTTTATTAGTTAATAAATGTATTTTCATAACTTTCAAAATATAACAACTTTAACTTTAAGTTGAAATAAACTTAAAACTTGTTTATACATCAATGGTTAATGGTGTTTTAGGTTTTTAGGAATGTTGATATAACAGTATTTCTCCTGTGTTTTAAAATGAAAATATTAGTTGTAAAAATTACAAAAAATATAGTTGTAATTTTAGGTACGTTTAAGTTTGCTTTTGTAAAATGTTACACATAGTCATTATGATTTATATTTATTCAATTTTAATTTAATAGAAAAAGGAGACGGTAATGTTTAGTAAAAACAATACAAAAATGAATAATAAAAAACAATATGAGAAAGTTAACCACTACGGTATTAAAAAGTTTAATGCGGGAACAGCATCTGTTCTTATTGCATCTGCTTTTATGTTCTTAGGTGGCGCAGCACAAGCAGCGGACACTAACAAACAAGGAGCAACAGTAGCAGCTACAGAAAAAGCAACTGCAACAGAAGAGAAAGTAGAAGTAGCTAAAGCAGAAACACCAGCAGTAGCTCCAAAAGCAGAAGTTAAAGAAGAGACTACAGTAGAAGCATCTGCTAAAGAAGAAAAAGCAGAAGAAACAAAAGCTGAAAAAGCAACAGCTAAAGAAGTAAATAAAACTACTCTTCAAGCAAAAATCAGTCAATTAGATAACTTATTCGTGTCGTTAGCAGGACAAGAGTTATCAGAAGACAAACAAATTAAAACTGTAAGTGCTGCAGTAGAATTAAACAAAGCTAAAGACTTAGTGGCGTCAGCATCAGCTACACAAGAAGAAGTAGATGCACAAGTAGCAGCATTAGAAGCAGCAATCAATAACTTAAACAAAGTTGAAAAAACTGCAGAAAAAGCAGCAGATAAAAAAGAAGAAGCTAAAAAAGAAGAAAAATCTGAAACTAAAGTAGCTAAAGAAAACTTAGAAAAAGCAGTTTCAGAAGCAAAAGCAGTAAACCAAGCTGTAACAACATTCGCAACAAAAGAAGTTAAAGAAGAAGCTCCAAAAGCAGAAATCAAAGCAGCGGTAGCGACATCTGAAAAAGAAATCGTAAAAGCATTAGATATCTTCAACTCAGATTCTTCAACAAAAGAAGATGCTGATAATCAACGTAAAGAATTAGAAAAAGCAATTGAAGCAGTGTACGTAACAATGCAACGTGCAGGACACCGTGGGAAGGTAGAAACAGTATTAGCTGATACTGCTTCAAAAATCACAGGAAAAGATGTTCTTAAAGACGGAGAAACAGTTAAAGCAGTAACAAACGCTTATGTTGAGATGAATGCTGATAATACGGCTCCTACAGGATGGGGATTTGATACTACTATTAGTACATCTACACTTAAAGCGGGTTCTATTACAAAAATTGAACTTACTAACTTAGCTGAGCTAGGTGCTGGTTTGGCTGTAAATACAGAAATCAGAGCGACTGATGGAACAGTAGTTGGTAAAGTTAAATCTATCGATTATAAAACAACTACAGGGAACAACAATAACAAATCTACGCCATATTGGGCGCAACGTACACAACGTGGTATGACTTATGATCAGCGTGTTGCTGAGCAACCAGCGGTAGCTAACGAAACTGGTACATATACTTACAACATTGAGTGGAACGATAAAGTAAAAGACTATCCGAATGTGTCGTTTGGAGCGAGTAATTTATCGGGTAATGGATATTTAGCACCACAAATTTCAAAAGATACTCCGTATACAGCGACTATCAAAATTGATGGGCGTATAGTTCTTGAACATACTTATACAAGAAAAGGTCAACAACCTAGCTATCAAAAACAAGGTACTAGTGCATCACTAAGTGAAAACAATGGATTGGACTACCTTAACAATGAATTGAAAAGAAGAAGTGATTCAATCGTATTAAGAACTGATTCAGATGTTCGTTATGGAGTAGGATCTAAATTTACTATTAAACTTCCAAATGCAGATTTCACTGAATTTAAAGAACTTGAAGGAAGTTCTAACTTTGTAAATGGATTAAATACGGCATCAACTATTAACCCTAATAAAGGAGATAGTATTACTTATCGCCCGCAAAACCGTTGGTCTAATGCTAGAGCTAATGAAAACAATGTATGGATTTTACAAGATGGTCGAGATACTGGTTTTACATTAACACCTAGATTAATTTCACCAACGGAATTAGAGCTTACTGTAACAGAAGGAACTATTCAAGAAGATTCTATAGTCTCTATGCCTCTTCAATCTTTAGGTATTGAGAAAGTAATAAAAGATAAAACTTTAACAAGTGAATATTCTAAAATTACTTATGAAAATGGATTGATTAAAGAAGGTTATGTAGGAAACGATAAAACTGCAGCAACTCTTACTGTATCAGGTGGAGAATCTATTAATGGTGAAAAAGAAGATGTTACAACTACAGTGCCAAACGGTTGGAAAGTTATAGGTGACGGTAAAGTTCAAGGTGAGCCACCAACAGGAGCTGTTGTTAGAAAATTCAAAGATTTAGTGACAGGTGAAGTTATAGGTTTCGAACCAACAAGATATACAGGGAATATTCCTTTAAGTGAAGATGGTTCAAAAGATTATACTAATGTACTTGGAAATAAATATGATGTAAGTAATGATCCCGTAGACTTAGTTAAAGAAGTTAATGGAGAAGAATACATTCTTGCAGATATCCCTGCTGAAAATACAAAAGGAACACTAAGTGTTACTAAGACAAGAGCAAGAGATTTATATTCTGAAGAAGAATTAAGAGCTAAAGGTATAAATGGATCTGCATTTGTTACCCCAGCAGAATATGATTATGTTAAGAAAACAAAAGTAGAAGAAGTAAACCGTACAATTAAATTTGTATACGCTGATAATGTTGCAGATCTAGCAGGAACTGAAGTATTCCCATCACAAAAACAAACTGTAAGCTACACAGGTTCAATCAAGTTAACTGCAGAAGGTAAAGCGGTAATTAACTCTAATGACAGACCAGTTTATATTAACTGGAAAGGAACTAATGGTCAAAGTACTGATCTTCCAGAACTTGCAGTACCTCAAAAAGAAGGATATATCGCAAGTGTTGAAAAAGTACCAGTGCAAGCAACAACAGCTACAGATGAAGATTACGAATATGTTGTTAAATATACAGCAATCCAAAAAGCGAAAACAACATTTGTAGATGAAAAAGGAAATGCAATTCCAGGAGTAGCTGAAATTACTGAACAAGGTGGATCAGAAACTCCATTAACAAAAGAAGCTGATGTTAAAGCTAAAATCGCAGAACTTGAAGATAAAGGATATGAACTAGTATCAAACTCTTATCCAGAAAATGGTAAATTTGACAAAGATACTGCAACAGACCAAGAGTTCAAAGTAGTACTAAAAGCTAAAGAAGTTACAGTAGATCCAAAAAATCCAAAATCAGAAGGTACGCCAGTAAATCCAAACAAATCAAACGGACCTAAATACCCAGCTGGATTAGAAGAAAAAGATTTAAACAAAACAGTAACACGTATAATTACATACGTATACGAAGATGGAACTCCAGTATTAAACGAAGATGGAACACCAAAAACAGTAACACAAGAAGCTAAATTTACACGTGAAGCAAAAGTAAACTTAGTTACAGGAGGAGTTACTTACGGAGACTGGACACCAGCGCAAGATTTACCAGAAGTTAAATCACCAGTAGTTAAAGGATTCTTAGCTGATAAAGCGAGTGTTGCAGTAGTAAATGTAACTGCAGGTTCAGAAAATATTAAAGAAGTAGTAACATACAAACCGCTAGGATCATGGATTCCAAATATTCCAGGACAACCAACAAACCCAATCAAATATCCAAATAATCCAGATGATCCAACAAAACCAGGACAACCAACAGAAGTGGTACCATATGTACCAGGATATACTCCAAAAGATGGAAACGGACAACCGCTTAAACCAGTAGATCCACAAGATCCAACAAAAGGATACGAAGTACCAAGTATCCCGACAGATCCAAGTCAAGACACTCCAATCAACTACGTAAAAGATACTCAAAAAGCTAAAACAACATTCGTAGATGAAAAAGGAAACCCAATTCCAGGAGTAGACGCTATCACTGAAGAAGGTGGATCAGAAACTCCATTAACAAAAGAAGCTGAAGTAAAAGCTAAGATCAAAGAACTTGAAAACAAAGGATACGAATTAGTATCTAATACATACCCAGAAGGTGGTAAGTTCGATAAAGATAAAGATACAGATCAAGAGTTCAAAGTAACACTTAAAGCTAAAGTAGTTACAGTAACACCAGATCAACCAAAAACACCAGGAACTCCAGTAGATCCAAATAACCAAGAAGGACCTAAATACCCATCTGGATTAGAAGAAAAAGATCTAAACAAAACAGTAACACGTACAATCACATACGTATACGAAGATGGAACTCCAGTGTTAAACGAAGATGGAACACCAAAAACAGTAACACAAGAAGCTAAATTCACACGTGAAGCAAAAGTTAACTTAGTTACAGGAGAAGTTACATACGGAGACTGGACACCAGCGCAAGACTTAGCAGAAGTTAAATCACCAGTAGTTAAAGGATTCTTAGCTGATAAAGCAACTGTACCAACTACTAAAGTAACTGCAGACTCAGAAAACACTACAGAAGTAGTAACATACAAACCAATCGGTTCATGGATTCCAAATATCCCAGGACAACCAACAAACCCAATCAAATATCCAAATGATCCACAAGATCCAACAAAACCAGGACAACCAACAGAAGTATTACCATACGTACCAGGATTTACTCCAGAAGATAAAGATGGAAATCCACTTAAACCAGTAGATCCAACAGATCCATCAAAAGGATATGTAGTACCAAACGTTCCAACAGATCCAAGTCAAGATACAGTAATTAACTACGTAGCAAACAAAGCAAAATTAGTAGTTAAATACGTAGATGAAAAAGGAAAAGACTTAATTCCTGCAGAGACAACAGAAGGAAAAGTAGGAGATGAGTACACAACAAGTGGAAAAGTTATCCCAGGATACGTACTTGTAAGAGTAGATGGAGAAGCTAAAGGTAAGATTGGAACAGATGGTTCAACAGTAACATATGTTTACAAACCATTAGGATCATGGATTCCAAACATTCCAGGACAACCAACAAACCCAATCAAATATCCAAACGATCCAAAAGATCCAACAAAACCAGGACAACCAACAGAAACATTACCATACGTACCAGGATACACTCCAGTTGATAAAGATGGAAACCCACTTAAACCAGTAGATCCAAAAGATCCATCAAAAGGATATGTAGTACCAAACATTCCAACAGATCCAAGTCAAGATACAGTAATTAACTACGTAGCGAACAAAGCAAAATTAGTAGTTAAATATGTAGATGAAAAAGGAAAAGACTTAATCCCTTCAGAAACAACAGAAGGAAAAGTAGGAGATGAGTATACAACAACTGGAAAAGTTATCTCAGGATACGTACTTGTACGAGTAGATGGAGAAGCTAAAGGTAAGATTGGAACAGATGGTTCAACAGTAACATATGTTTACAAACCATTAGGATCATGGATTCCAAACATTCCAGGACAACCAACAAATCCAATTAAATATCCAAACGATCCACAAGATCCAACAAAACCAGGAAGTGACAAACCGGTATTACCATACGTACCAGGATACACTCCAGTTGATGGAAATGGAAATCCACTTAAACCGGTTGATCCACAAGACCCAACTAAAGGATATATCGTACCAGATATTCCTGCAAATCCGGGTCAAGATACACCAATCAACTACGTGGCAAACCCTCAACCACAACCAAACCAAGATCCAAAACCTGAGCCGAAACCGGAACCAAAACAAGAGCAACCAAAAGAAACTCCAAAAGAAACTCCGGAAAAAGGTCCGAAAGTAACTCCAGTTCAACCAAAAGCAAATACTCAAGTTAAGAGATTAGCAAACACTGGAACAACAGAAACTAACACTGGCTTAGCAGGATTAGGACTAGCAACAATTGCTGGACTCCTTACAGCGGCAAGACGTCGTAAAGAAAAATAAAATAAAAAAACATATAATAAATAAAATCATAAAGACAAAATAGTAAGTAATAAAATAAATGGCTTGAAAGCACTCTTGATAATTTTCGAGGGTGCTTTCTTTTTGGATTTATATGTTGTGCAGAAGTCGTATTGTTATTTACATAGTCTAAAATATAATAATAATCTCTACTGAGATGTACGCTTTGTTTACATAAGCATAGTTATTTCTAATATATAAACTTTCAAAAATCACACTATTCTCTTGGTACTCCCCACCTACCACATTTGACTAGAAATTTTCCACGTGATAAAATATTTATAATTATGAAAGAAACAGGCTTTTTGGCGTAGTTTTTAATGCCTAATAGAGTGGTTAATAGAGAGGTATAGTGTATGAATATTATTTTTTGTACTTCACCATTTCAAGTCTTAGTTGCACGTGAGGTTGCTAAGGATATAGGTGAGAAGTTTTTTGGAATATATTTGAAAATGTCTAATGATAATAGGCAGAAAATATACGCTGAGAAAATGAAGGAGTTTTGCGAAGATACTTTATTTATTGATAATAAAGAGTGGGCTAGTGAACTTAGAGAAAAATTAGCAAATATCAAGATTGACAAGTTTTATCTAGCAAGTTTAGATAATCCGGTCGCACACATGATCTTTAATCCTAATTTTATGAGATTATTTACGTTTGATGATGGTAGTACCTCTATTATTTCGCCGAATATGTACACTCGCTATACCGATAGAGTAGTTGGACCAAATGAAATAACTCTAGCTAAGGTTATAAGCTTATCTCAAGGTCACTATACAATATTTGATACAAACACCGTATTCCCAACTGAAAAATTAATAAAAATGCCTTTCGATATTAACCCAAAAGATTTCACTAGAGCAACTAATGGGAAAACATTTAAGGTCTTTTTAGGGCAGGCACTTGGTAATTATATAGATGAAAAAGACATAAAAATTACAGAAAAACTGACGCAGAAGGCCTTAGAGATGCTTGAGGATGTATTGTACTATGCTCATCCACGTGTTTCAGTAAATTTAGAAAATGCTGAGATTATCCAGTCAGATAAATGCTTTGAAGAAGAAATTTACGACCTATTGTCTAACTATGAGAATGTAGAGGTTTATGGTTTTTATTCTACCTCCCTACTTCTTGTAAGAGATATTCCTGGTGTAAGTGTTCATTGTTTCAGAACGTTTTTAACAACCAATGAGGTGGAAATTCTAAGTAATTACGGTATTGAATCGACAGATTTGCCTTTATCGGATACAGTGGTAGACATCGTCATGCCTGTTTATAATCGTGAAAAAACTGTCGGTAACGCAATCGAATCGGTTTTGAATCAAACTCATAAAAACTTCCGGTTGATTATTGTTGATGATGGATCGCGTGATGGGACTGAAGAAGTATGTAGAAAATATTTAAATGATGAGAGAGTAGTTTATCACAAAGTTCTTCATGGAGGTATATCGAGAGGTCTTAATGCGGGGATTTCGTTAGCGACTGCGAAGTATATCGCAAGGCAGGACTCCGATGATGAATGGATGCCTTGGCATTTAGATTTTCTTCTTAATGAATTAGAGTTAAACGACAAGTTAGATATCATTGGTTCGAAAGTTGAAGCTGATAAAACTAAGTTGCAAGGTGGTATTAAAAGAAATAATTTCAATAACCTTTCAGGAGAGGAACTATGGTTTAAGTTAGCCTATAAAAATATGTTCAATCACTCTACTGTAATTTATAAGAAATCTGCAGTTATAGAAGCTGGTGGGTATGATCCAGAGTGTGATGGTTTTGAAGATTGGCACCTGTGGGCGCGTATGGTAACTAAAGATAATGCGATGGTGATGAATACACTGACTGCCTACTATGGTCTTCCTGAAGAAGATGATAAAGGTATGATGTTTAGAAGTAGACTTGCGAAGAGTCGCGGTTTAAGATTAGAAGATGTATTGGAGTAGGAAATGGTTAAAGTATTTACGATAAAAGAAGGGGTTCCTTACACTATCTATGGTTTCGAGAGTAGTCAACTAGCAAGGCAAAAAATTTTTGATGAAATAGGTGTCGAGCAGAAGTTAGTCATAACGAATCTGACTAATTTTGTACCGAATTTTGTAGAGACTCTTGAAAACCTAGGGTTCAAAAACTTCTATCATGTAATTTTTGAAAAATCAGATATAGCAAGGGATAAACCTAGCGTAGATAAAAGTTTTCTAGAAAATTTAGAGGATGTTTTAGAAGTGGAATACACTAAAGAAGGTTATGTAGGTTTAGTTCACTACAAAGATGGAACTGTAGAGTGTTATACTTCGCAACTATTGTATAAATATATCCCTAAAGAAGATAGATTTATTCTTTTTAATAAAAATGGAGTAGTATTAGAAGGTGATGTTTCTGAGAATTATCATAAGTATCACATAAAAGAAACTGGTGCGATAATGTCGCAATGGCAATTGGTGAGTGAATACCTTGCGGAAAATTCAACTGTCAATGATAGATTCATTATAGATATGGTTAATGAATATCCTCTACAACTAAGGAAGTTTTTCCAAAATACAAGTAGAGAGCTTTTTGCTTATACGCATTATAATATTCTTGCGCCATTCATGAAGTTTGTCTTGCAAAATTGGTGCACTAATGTTGTAGCAAGCCCAGTTTTAGAAGAAAGATTAGGAAGTGACAAGGTAAGATTTCTTCCTCCTGTCTATGTAGAAAAAGTTGAAGAAGAAGTATATACAACTGTAAAAGATTGGTGTATAGTTGGTAATATGACGGTTATAAAAAAATGCGAGGTCGCGATTGAAGCGTTTAGAAGAACACCGGATAGTACACTTACAATCTACGGTAACTTACCAGATGGATATACCAAGGATAACTTACCAGATAATGTTAAATTTGCAGGGTTTGTAAAACAAGTACCGTATGAAAATCATGAAGGTTATTTATCTTGTTCCTTAAGTGAATGCTTCGCCAACTCGGCGGTAGAAGCATCTTCGAAAGGATTAGTCTGTCTGCTTTCTAATGTCGATTTAGGTCATAGATATTACGCAAGTATCTGCGAAAACATGAAAACCTTCAGTTCTTTTGATGAATTGTTAGAACTTCTTGTGGAATATCAGCAGAAAGGTGAATATAAGTCTTCTGCTTTTGCTAGAGAATATGTGAAGAGTAAGGCGATAGAACACTATAAGAAAGTATTGAAACTATAGTAAAAAGATACTTGTTGTGTCTAAAAAGTAAATAAATATATGTTGACTTAATATCTTCTTGGTAAAAATCCAGGAAGATATTTTTATATTTTTGAAAATAGATTTTCGAAATTTTCAATTTTATATTAGTATAGACTAGATGTAATTTACATATTATTTCATTGTTTTCATTTTTTTGAAAAATCTATAGTCTAGAAGTTGATAATATATTTCAAATGAAAAAGAATGTGTTAAATATATTGATAGAATCACGTTTAAATAATTGACTAGCTTTTCTGAAAATGATAAAATTTAGTTGATAGACTATGAATGTATAAGCAAGTTTACATAGAGTTATTCTGAAAAAATAACTAGGAGATTTAATGAAATACTAACTAATATAATTTATTTTTGAAACAAAAGTAATTATTGTTGATTTTTTATATTATTATACTGAAATTAACGCGCTTATATGTTCTGAAGAAACGGAGAGGAAAGGTTATGTTTAAAAATAATAAAAAAGAAAAATTTTCGTTAAGAAAATATAAAGATGGACGTACCGATTCGAAACTAATAGGTGCAACACTATTAGTTGGTATGGGATTATTAGCTAGTGGTGGAACTGCCTTAGCTAACGTAAGCTCTAATGGAACAGATATGGCAACAATGGTGACTGATACATCGAAAGTAGCTTCGACGACAGCCACAACTTTTACGGATGATAAAGATGCAACAAAAACTGTAAAAGTAGATGCAGTGTTAGAAAAAGGAACTGCTGAACCAACAAAAGCTAACAGCAATACTGGTGATGCTGATGGAACTGACACTCTAAATGTTAAATCAGAAGCAACTGTAAATTATAAACTTGATTCTGATAAATCATTACTAAAATCAGACACAGTAGAAGTAGGAACAGGTACTGTAAAAACTCCTTATGATAAAAAAGGTCTAGCTTATGACACAGATGGTAAAGACTACCGTGAATCAACTGTAACTCAACCAGGAACTGTTGTGTCTAAAGATACTGGTAAAAAAGACACAGTAGAAGCGAATGGTAAGGTTTATGAGTACGCTGGAAAATCTGAAGTAGAAGGTTCTGATAAACTTACTTATGATAAAACGCATTTTAACGATATCGAGGCTCCAGTGTCTCCAGAAGGAATGCACAATAAACTGGGAGAAATCGACTATACAAAAACAAAAGGTAAAGTCTATCTTGTGGAAGAAACAGCTGATGGTCAATACGGTAAGTATGTTGTGGCAGATGGCGGTGTGTCTAGTGATGAAGATGTAGTAACAAAATGGAAGGCTGGTCAAGCTACAGCTAAAGATTTCACTAAAGCTAATGTAAAACTTCAAGAAGGAGATACAGTTCTTGTTCTTGATAAAGATACTTATGCAGTAGGTGAAGGGAAATCTGTTACAAAAACTAAAAAAGGAACAATTTCTTTCTCTGCGATGAGCAGTACAGAAATAACTAAGAAAAACAGAGACCCTTTCTCAACTTATATTATCGATGACTATACTTTTGATAATTATAGAGCTAATCACTACTTCTTACCTGGTCCAGATGGAATCTATGGGACTGCTGATGATATTGAAAAAACACCTAGCGAAAATCCTACTTATGCATTATTAGGTTTTGGAACTGGTTATTCTGGGTCTGAAGTAAAAAACTTAGCAACAGGTGATGAATATAGTTATAATTATAGGTTAAATAAGTCACAATCATCATTAAAAGATATTTTAAAAAATTACACAATTGCTAATTATAAAGCTTTAGAATTCTTAGAAGGCAAAGCGACAGATGCAACTGAAAGAGAGAAAGTGCAAGCAGCTAAAGCACGTTTAGATGCACATCTAAAAACTTTAGAAGATGATATCCAATCTGGAAAATTGGAACTAGGGTTGATAAAAACAGGGAAGCATGCTGGGGAATTCGTGCTGCATGCTCCTATAGACGTTAATACTGGATTTATCTCATCTGCTTCCATTGATAAATTTAAAGATATTTTAGCAGGTTTTCCAAAAATTATTGGAGAAGTATCGGTTACTGCAGCTAAAACAGATACTACAGAACTGCAAGATGGTAGGTATCGAGAAATTCACACGACTACAGTATATAAATATTCTCCTGATGATTATACGCCACATGCTTATATCGATGTAGAAACGACTAAAAATATTAAAGAGTACACTGTCTATACTGGTAAGCCAGATGTCGATATTCCATTAGAGGAAACTGAACCTGATAAGGAAACGACTGTAACTACTTTAGTTAACAAAGGTAAAGTTGAAATTACTGCGGATGGTACAGTAACAGTTACAGGAGATGCTAAAGTAACAGATGAGAAGTATATTCCAACAGAAACTGTTGCTGAAAATAAATACATCATAAGTGGTGATAATGGAACAAGAACACGTACAGAAACAACTGAATCAGCAACATTTACTAAAAAAGAAATCATCACGCCGATCCGTGCTTATAAAGTAATGGGTGAAGAAAAACCAGTTGTAACTCATTACTATAACTTGAAGATTACAAAAGAAGAAGCGGGTACTGCAACAGCTACTAAACAAGGTAGTGTCGTTATCAAGTATGTCACTACTGATGGAAAACAATTAAAATCAGAAACTGATAAAGATAATGTTACACTTGAAACAAAAACTATCGTAAGTCTATATTCAGGTGAAACAAAAGTTGATGAGCGTACTGATATCGCAACAGTAGAACAAAACTACGATACAACTCCAAAACAATATCCAACATTAGTAGATGCTGATACTGGATTTACATACGAGTATGTAGGTCTAAAACAAGGATCTCCAGCTGCTAGTGGGAAAGTAGTAGAAGGGACAACAGAAGTTGTTTACGAATACCGTCTAGTAAGCGAAGAAGAGAAAACTCCGTCTAAATCAGAAGTTACAAAAACAGGTTCTGTTGATGTGAAACACGTTGTGATCAACGAAGATGGAACGTTAAAAACATTAAAAGAAACAGAAGTTGTAAAAGATAAAGTGCCAGTTGAGTATGAAGATACTTATGTAACTTACTCAAAAGGTGTAAAAGTGTCTGAACGTAAAGAAAAACGAGCAGTTACTGAGAAATATGACACTACTGATAAACAATACCCAACGCTAAAAGATGAAGCAACAGGGTTAGTATATAAATATGTAGCACCAACATCTTACTCAGCCCCAGTAACAGGAGACGTAACTGAAGGTGAAAAACACGTTATCTACAGTTATGTGTTAGATAAAAAAGAAGATGCAACACCGACATTAAAAGAAACTAAAGGATCGGTAGTTGTTAAATATGTAGACGTTGATGGTAATGAAATCAAAGATCCAGAAAATGTAGTGACAGATGCAGTTGTAAAAACAACGAAAACATACGCTACTAAATCAGGTGATGTTGTACTATCAACACGTGACGAAGTAACAGAAAATGATGTAAACTACAATGCTGCTGAGAAAAAAGTTGACACAATCAATAAAGATGGTAAAAAATATGTCTTCCGTGGAGTGTATGAAGTTTCTGATAAATATAATAACGTATTAGAAGAAACAGGTAAGGTAAAAGTAGGAACTACAACAGTTGTTTACCAATACGATTATGTTATTCCAGTAGATCCTACTAAACCGAATGAAGGAGAAAACACTCCTCCAAAACCAGAAGATAAGATTCCTAGCGATCCACAAAATCGTTCATACAAAGATTTAGGTCTAGCAAAAGAAGTGAAACGTAACATCACTTATGTTTATGAAAATGGACCAAAAGCAGGTCAAGAAGCAAGTGCACCTGTTAATCAAAATGCAAGATTCACAAGAACTGCCGAAATCAACAGTAGAACAGGTGAAGTGAAGTACACAAGTGACTGGACTAAAGAACAAAAACTTGCTGAGGTAGTATCGCCAAAAATCGATAAATATGCAGTTGATAAAGAAAAAGTAGCGGAATTACCAGTAACACATGATTCTGAAGATAGTAGTGAAGTTGTTAAATATCGTGAAAATCCAGAAATTATCGAACATGATGCAGCAAAAGATAAAAAAGGATCTGTAGTTGTTAAATATGTTGATGGTCAAGGAAATGAAATCGACACTGCAGTTACTGTTAAAGATAGTGTTATTGTTGAAAAAGCATCGACAAAAGTTTATGCTGATCGCGAAGAAACTACTTATACAGCTACAAATGAAGAATATAGCACTGTAGCAAGCCGTAAAGATGTTATTGAAGCTAAAGGTAAGAAATATAAATACAGTGGTGTATATGAAGTTTCTGATAAATATAATAACGTATTAGAAGAAACAGGTAAGGTAAAAGTAGGAACTACAACAGTTGTTTACCGATACGACTACTTAATTCCAGTAGATCCAACTAAACCTAACGAAGGAGAGAATACTCCTCCAAAACCAGAGGATAAAATCCCTAACGATCCAAAAGGTCGTACATACAAAGATCTAGGACTATTAACAGAAGTGAAACGTAATATTACTTATGTTTATGAAAGTGGACCAAAAGCAGGACAAGAAGCAAGTGCACCAGTTAACCAAACAGCTCGCTTCACGAGAACTGCAGAGATCAACAGTAGAACAGGTGAAGTGACGTACACAGCAAGCTGGACTCCAGAACAAAAACTACCTCAAGTAGTATCACCGGAAATTAAAGATTATACTGTAGATAAAGCTAAAGTAGATGAATTAACTGTAACACATGAATCAAAAGATTCAGCGGTTGTAGTTAAATATACTCAAAACAAACCAAATAGTGTACGTGATTACGCTAAAGACAAAAAAGGAAAAGTTGTTGTTAAATTCGTAGATATTAATGAAAACTTCCTTGCAGATGATGTAGTAGTTAAGAACAATGTAATTGTAGCTGAAGCGACAACTACAACTACTGGTGATAAAGAAGAAACTACATACAAAGCTACAGGAGAAGAATACTCTGTAACAGCTCCTGAAACTATTGAGGTAGACGGAGTGACATTCAAATTGAGACGTGTTCTTCCGGCAGGAGATAAGTTTAAAAATACTGTAGAGGAAAAAGGTTTAGTTAAAGAAGGGGTTACTACTATTGTTTACCAATATGTAATGCAAATAGGTGCTCCACAAGTAGAGGTTCCAGAGTATGAAGGAGGAGTAGTTCCGTTAGATCCACCAATCGTGGACAAACCAGAGCTTAAGATTCCAGAAGAACCAGCTCCGGCGCCACATCCAGAGCCAACACTAGAACCAATACCAGCACCTAAACTGGAACCAATGCCTGAAGTAAAACCAACTCCAAAAGCTCCTGAAAAAGCAGTAGAATCAGTTAAACCTGTAGTAACTACGCAGGTGAAACGTTTAGCGAACACAGGTAGCGAAACATCTAATACAGCAGCATTAGGATTTGGAGTTTTAATCGCAGGAATAGCGTTAGCGATAAGAAAACGCCAAAAAGAAAAATAATAAGTTTAAAAGATGATCGATTTCATCGTATAAACTAACAACGTCCTTGGATGAAAGTCCAGGGGCGTTGTTACATTTTATGTTTCAGAATTTTATATTTCAAAAGAGTATTCGTGAATATTTGATAAAATCTTTTTATTATGATAAAATTGAAACCGTATTACATAGTTATTCTTAAAGTATCTAAAATTCAGTTTTAGTGATTTTGTATAACGAAAAATAATGTATTGAACAGAGAAAAGGGGAAAATTATGTTTAAAAACATCAAAAAAGAGAAATTTTCACTAAGAAAATACAAAGATGGAAGAACAGATTCGAAATTAATTGGAGCGATAACGATTCTAGGTATAGCGATGTTAGCTGGAGGTGGAACTGCATCTGCCAATGTAAGTTCTGGCGGACAGAATGAAACAACGCTTGTAAGTGAATTTAAAAAAGTTTCATCGAGTGCAAAAACGACTTTCACAGATGATCAAAATCCTGCGAAAAAAGTAACTGTTGATGCGGTAGCTGATATACGATATAATCGACCTGCTAAAGCGAATCAAAATACAGGAGATGCCGATGGTACAGACTCTGTAAAATTCGAGTCTAATGCAACGGTTAATTACCTATTAGAAGACGATAGTTCAAAACTTAAAGATTCGAAAAAAGTAGCTGGAGAAGAAGGAACGGTATCGACACCTTATGATAAAAAAGGAATTGCGTACGATACAGATGGAAAAGATTATCGCGAATCAACTGTAGAAAAGACAGGTAGCACTATTGATGAAGATACAGGTAAAGAAGCGGTAATTCAAGCTAACAATAAAGAATACAAATGGATTCGTTCAGAAGTAGTAGGCGAAAACAAAGCAACTTATAAAAAAACTACATTCAATGATATAGAAGCTCCGGTATCTCCGGAGGGAATGCACAATAATCTAGGAGAAATTAACTACAGAAAAATTACAGGAAAAGTGTATTTAGTGGAAGAAACTTCAGATGGACATTATGGAAAATTCGTAGAAGCTAGCGGGGTATCTAGTGATGAAGATGCAGTTGCGAAATGGAAAAATGGTCAAGGGGTGGCAAAAGATTTTACTAAGGAAAATGTAACTCTTAAAGAAGGTGATACGATTCTTGTGATGGATAGAGATACATATGCTCACGGTAGTGGGACAAGAACTGTTAATACAGTACAATATAGAAGAGAAAAAATCGCTGCGAAGCCGGAGTATAATAAAACTGATCCGTATGTCAGAGGTGAAGGAATTCAGGGCTATCCATCTTATGCATTTTGGGATCAACCGCTAACTGGGGACTACACAACGATAGGAGAGGATAAAATCTTCGGAACGGCAGATGATGGTAAGGTTACATTTAATAATGAGACTACTTTATTTTACTCAAACAGTTCAAAAAGTTATCCTCCTGGTATAACTGATCCGAAAGTTCATGACTTTAGAAAAGAATCTCTAAGAGAAATTTTAGAGGTTATGCATTCTGAAGTATATGGTATATTAGAATATTTCAGTCGAAATTCAAAAAGTGATGCGGAAAGGCAGGTCATTCAAGCGAAAAAAACTAAGCTTGATGAAAATATCGCTAGTACAATAGAAATGATTAAACAAAATAACATTGATATAGCGGTAGAATCTGATCGTGGAATTATGTTTTTCCAACAAAATAAAGAAGCTCTTAAAAAATTAAGAACACATATTGAGGAAGGACAAAACGTATTAAACGATTTATCTGTCCTAGTGAATTCTACTCAAAGAATTGTTGATATGTATGACAATCATAAAAATGTGACAGAAACGAAGAATGATTATTTAAAATTTAGCTTTGACAGAGGGATACGAGAAGGTTATACACTCTCTTACCATAAAGATGCAGAATCAGAACATTACAGCGATTGGGAAAAGGTTAATCCTGAAGTAGAAACAAGAGAAGACTCTGTTTATGCAAATAAAGGTACAGTGGCAATTTCAGATGATTTGAGTAATATTAATGTTGTTAATGAAAATTCAACTACAAATGAGATGGAATTAACTAAGAAAGATATAAAAACTAAAGAAGAAACGAATTACAAAGTTAAAGAGGTTATTACTCCTGTTCGTGCTTATAAAGTAATGGGAGAGGCGGAAACAGTTGTAAATCATTATTATAGATTATCTACAAAACTATCTGATGCACCTGTGAAAATTGAAAATACAAAAGTAGGATCTGTGAATGTAAACTATGAATCTGAGTCAGGGGAAATCCTAAAAGAGTCAGAAGCTGTTGTATCTGATGTTCCTTATGAAAAAGTGAAAACGTATGATGTTCTTTCAGGTGCTACGAAAGTAGGAGAAGAGAAAGTTACAGAAAAATTAGAACCAACATACGATGTAACTGAGAAGAGATATAAAACAATCATAGGTGATAAAACAGGATTTACTTATGAATATGTAGGAATAAAAGAAGGATCTGAACCTGAAGAAGGAATAATAGCTAAAGAAAAAACACAGGTTACTTATATTTATCGTTTAGTGAGTAAAGAAGATCCTAAGCCTACAGAAAAAAAAGTAGTAGGATCTGTAGTAGTTAAGTATGTTGATGCTGAAGGAAACGAGATAAAACCAGCTGAAACATTGGTGAAAGAAGCAGTTTTAAGAACAACTTACACATATACTACAAAATCAGGAGATAAGGTAGTATCGACTAGAGAAGTGGTTAGGGAGTTTACTGCACAAGATTATAATACAAAAGAAAAATTAGTTGAACAAATAAAAACAGCAGATGGTAAAACATATAAATACCATGGAGTTTATCCAGTTTCAACTAAGTTTAGCAATGTAACTGAAGAAACAGGAAAAGTAGTAGAAGGCATGACGACAGTAGTCTATCAATATGATTATGATACTCCTGTAAAACCGAGTTGGCAAGTTCCGTCAGATGCACCGATAAATGAAGTTCCAGAGTATGAAGGAGGAGTATCACCGGTAGAACCTCCGGTGTTGGAAGTTCCGGAATTTAAAGGAGGAGTGTCACCGGTAGAACCACCTATATTAGAAGTTCCGGAATATGAAGGTGGGATGTCACCAGTAGAACCACCAGTGTTGGAAGTTCCGGAATACAAAGGAGGAGTATCGCCGATAGAACCGCCAGTATTGGAAGTGCCTGAGTATAACGGGGGTGTTTCATCACAGGAGCCGCCCGTTTTAGAAGTACCAGAATTTGAAGGAGGGGTTCCTTCAGAAAGACCAACTATATTAGAAGTACCGGAGTTTAGAGGTTCGGTGCTGGCGAGTACTGTTGAACCTATACCAAATCCTAAGGGACAACTTCAGAATCTACCAACTGTAGAAAAACTTGAAGAAAAGATCTTGACTCTTAGCACTGTAAATAGAAAAAAATCTGAACGATTACCTAATACTGGAGCTACTTCCTCAGATGTTGCGACATTAGGATTTGTGACGATGTTAGCTGCTTTAGGAATGAGTGTGGGTAAACGCCGAAAAGAAAAATAAATTTAAATTACACTATGTAGTTTGAAAACATGAAAATAACTCAAAAATCAATTTTAAAGATGTTGATTTTTGGGTTGTTTTTTCATTTTAAGCTATTGTTATAGTTCTTAAGCTAAGAAGTGTTAAACAATCTGTTTGATAAATAATTAGATATTTTTTTATGACATAAATGTCAAGTTGTATTTTTTTTTTAATCGTGAAGAAGCCCTTTAAATAAGGATTTTCTTGGGTTTTTTATTTAGGTTTACATAAATCAAGTAAGAAAAAATATAGGGCTTTTTAATAAGTAATATAAGTATTATCTTATTTTTTAGTATTGTAAAATTTTTTTTATTTAAATGATGTAAAAAAACGGTAAAATAAT
>NZ_JAPWCA010000010.1:0-65845 GCF_041433725.1 Gemella sp. 27098_8_155 | reverse complement strand
TAAGGAATTACTTGGTTTACTCCGGCTGTAAATGGTCCAGGGAAGTTTGCTTTATCTAAGTATTTAGCTGGCACATCTACTGTATCTTTTGTATTCTCCATTACTGCTTTTTTAACTTCTTGTACACTTGTTAATCCATTTAGATTTACATCTATATCTTTTGTCGCTACTAAATTAGTTAAATCTGCTTTTCCGTCTTTTTCACCGTATACTTTTATTGTAGCTTTGTAGCTTTGTGTTCCATTCGCTTTTAGTAAGTCTAATAATTCTTTATCTTGTTTTCCTTGTGTTCCTGCTAAGTCTACTTCATAGAAGTGTAATCCTTTTGTTAAGTTTTCCACTGGTGGAAGAGCTGGATTTTTCGCTGTTCCGTTATCTGACCATGGAGCTTTATCAGATGATTTTAAGATTAAGCGAGTTAACATTCCGTCACCTGCGAATAAGTGGTAAGGAATTACTTGGTTTACTCCCGCAGTGAATGGTCCAGGGAAGTTTGCTTTATCTAAGTATTTAGCTGGCACATCTACTGTATCTTTTGTATTCTCCATTACTGCTTTTTTAACTTCAACTGGCGTTGTTTGTGGTTCTGCTACATCTTTTGCATGTTTTATTAAATTATTTACATCAGTTTCTTTTGATTCGATACTTACTTCTTTTTCTGATTTTACTTCAGGTTGTTTCTTAGCACTTACAACATTTTTTGCTTCAACTGTACTTTTCTCAACTTGTTTTGCTTCTTTTCCTACAGTATTTACTTTGTTTTCAATTACTTTAGATTCAGTTGCATCATCTACTTGTTTATTTTCTACATTTTGAACTACAGGAGCTTTATCTTGTAAATCACTCGCATGAGCTTCTCCACTGCCAACAACTATAAAGATTCCGCTAGCAATTACAGCCGATACAACTCCAACACTAACTTTTCTGATTGCCCATTTTGTAAAATTTTCCGATTTAATAAAGTTATTTTTCATTTGTAGTTTTCTCCTCTTATTTAATACTTTATTACCAAAACTTTTTGTTTGATGAATACAGTATATCTTATAGATATTAACTAACTATTAGTAAAAGTTAAAATATTTCTTAAATAGTTATTATTAAAATGTTATCTTTAGAATATATTAATATATATGGTCTATATTAGATTTCTGACAATTTCGAAAAAAGTTTTTAATTTTTTTACTAAAAAGTGTTGACAAAGAAAAAAACTTATGTTAATATTTCTTTAACAGTTTTAAAAAGCGAAGAAGTGAAGAGCAATATTACTTAATTATTAGAGACCTTTTGGTTGGTGAAAAAAAGGATTTGGGTGTATTGTAAATGGTCACAGAGCTGAACTAATGACTATTAATGAGTTAGTTCCGGTTGATTACCGTTAATAATCATTGAGGTAAGATTAAAAGTTTATTTTAAGATTATAAAATTGGGTGGTAACACGGTCATTTCGTCCCTTGTGTTACTACCCTTTTATCGTATTTAAGACTGAGTAAAAATTATTTTTATAAATTAATATAATATAACATTGATAAGATGAGTAGAAAAAAGGAGTTACACCAGAGAATCTCGGTAGCTGAAAAGAGATTAATGAATTTTTTTGAAGATGGTCTTTGAGTTTTAATTATCGAGCGGAAGTTAGATAATTACGCAGAAATAGCGTTAAAATTTTAATGAGGTGGAAAACTAAAAAATTCAATTCACAATTTTAGATTTTCCATAAAATAAGGTGGTACCACGTATGAAACGCACGTCCTTAGACAATATTAGTTTATTGTTTAAGGGCGTTTTTATTTTTATAATTCAATATACAAAAAAGAGAAAATTTTAGGAGGAAAGAAATAATGACAAAAATTTCAAGTTTAGGATACCCACGTTTAGGGGAAAAAAGAGAATGGAAAAAATTAATTGAAGGATACTGGGCTCGTACAGTTCGTCAAAACGAGTTATTTGAAGAAGCTGAAAAACTTCGTCGTCTTTATATCGAAAAACAATTCAATGCTGGTTTAGATTTCATCCCTGTTGGTGATTTCTCACTATATGACCACATTTTAGATTTATCAGTTCAATTCAACGTTATTCCACAACGTTTCGAAGGAAGAGAAGTTGATGTAGACTTATTCTTCGATATCGCTCGTGGTAACAAAGATAACGTTGCATCTGCACTAAAAAAATGGTTTAACACTAACTACCACTATATCGTACCAGAATGGGAAAATGTTAACCCTAAATTAAACAACACTCGTCTATTAGACTTATACAAAGAAGCTAAAGAAATCGTAGGAGACAAAGCTAAACCAGTTATCACAGGACCAATCACATACGTAGCTTTATCAAGCGGTCTTGCTGAAGGTGAATTTGAAAAAGCTGTAGATAAATTATTACCATTATATACTCAAGTATTCAAAGAATTAGCTGAAGCTGGTGCTTCTTACATCCAAGTAGATGAGCCAATCTTCGTTACTGATGAAGGTAAAAACTATGTAGAATTAGCTCACAAAGTGTACAACCACTTCAACAATGAAGTAGATGCTAAATTCATCTTCCAAACTTACTTCGAAGCTTTAGTAGAAGCTGAAAAACTTGCTGATCTACCTGTAGCATTCGGATTAGACTTCGTTCACGGAAGAGAAGAAAACTTAGCTAATGTAAAAGCTGGTCTATTTAAAGATAAAGAAGTATTTGCTGGAGTTGTTGACGGACGTAATGTATGGAGCAATGATTTCGAAGATAGTTCTGCATTATTAGAAGAACTTAAAGCTAATGTTGCTGAATTAGTAATTCAACCTTCATGTTCATTACTTCACGTACCTGTTACAACTAAAAATGAAACAGAATTAGAAGAAACTTTATTAAATGGTTTAGCATTTGCTGATCAAAAATTAGAAGAGCTTAACTTACTAGCTAACAAATTAGACGGTAAAGAAGATGCTGCATACCAAAAACACGTTGATGATTTCAACAAACTACAAAATGCTGAATTTAGAAACCTTGAATTAGAATCAAGCGAAAATGTTCGTTCAACTCGTCCATCTGATTACAAAGTTCGTCGTGAAGTTCAAAACAAAAAATACAACTTACCAGTATTGCCAACTACTACAATCGGATCATTCCCTCAATCTAAACAAGTACGTTTACAACGTGCACTATGGAAAAAAGGTGAATTATCTAATGAAGCTTATGAAAAATTCATCGAAGAAGAAATCGCTCGTTGGATTAAAATTCAAGAAGACCTTGATATTGATGTATTAGTTCACGGTGAATTCGAACGTACAGACATGGTTGAATTCTTCGGTCAACGTTTCGCTGGATTCGCATCAACTAAATTCGGTTGGGTTCAATCATATGGTTCTCGTGGGGTTAAACCACCAATCATCTACGGAGATGTAAAACACGTTGAAGCTGTAACAGTTAAAGAAACTGCTTATGCACAAAGCTTAACTAATCGTCCTGTTAAAGGTATGTTAACTGGACCAGTTACTATTCTAAACTGGTCATTCGAAAGAACTGATATTTCTAAAGCAGAAATCTTCAACCAAATCGCTATCGCACTTAAAAATGAAATTGAACTTTTAGAAAAAGCTGGAATTACAATCATCCAAGTTGATGAACCAGCTATCCGTGAAGGATTACCTCTAAGAGACAGCAAAAAAGAAAAATATCTTGAAGAAGCAGTATTCTCATTCCGTTTAGCTACTTCATCAGTTCAAGATGATACACAAATCCACACACACATGTGTTATTCTAACTTCGATGAAATTATCGATTCTATCCGTGCATTAGATGCTGACGTTATTTCTATCGAAACTAGTAGAAGTCACGGAGAATTAATCTCTGCTTTCGAGACTGCAATCTACCCATTAGGTATCGGTCTTGGAGTTTACGATATCCACTCTCCTCGTGTACCAACAAAAGAAGAAGTACGTACTAATATCTTACGTCCACTTCAAAAACTATCTACAGAACAATTCTGGATTAACCCTGACTGTGGATTAAAAACACGTGCTGAAAAAGAAACTATCGAAGCTTTAGAAGTTTTAGTTGAAGTTACTAAAGAAATCAGAAATGAACTTGCCGCTAAATAGGAGGTTCATATGAGAAACTTATTAGAGAGATTAGAACAAAATGTACTCGTAGCTGATGGAGCTATGGGTACAGCTCTCTATAGTAATGGATTGGAAAGTTGTCATGAATATAATAATATCTCTAATCCAGATTCTGTGGAGAAAATTCATAAAGCTTATATCGAAGCTGGAGCGGATATAATTCAAACAAACACTTATGCGGCAAAAAAATGCCAACTTAAGACATATGGCTATGACGATAAATTCGAAGAAATTAACATTCGCGCTGCTGAAATAGCACGTAAGGCTGCTGGAGAAGATACTATTGTTTTCGGAACAATCGGAGCTATTCGCGGTCTTCGCGAATGTGAACTTTCATTAGAAACTATTGTAAAAGAAACAATTGATCAAGTAAAAGTTCTACTATCAACAAATAAAATAGATGCGTTGTTATTCGAAACTTATTATGATCAAGAAGAAATTCGTGCTGTATTAACTGAAGCAAGAAAATTAACTGACTTACCTATTATCACTAATATTTCATTATTAGAAGCAGGTATTACTCAAAACGGAGAAAAAGTAACTGATGCTTTAAGTGCACTTGTTAACCTAGGGGCTGATATCGTTGGTTTAAACTGTCATCTAGGTCCTTATCACATGATTAAAAGTTTAAAACAAGTACCATTATTTGCACAAAGTTACCTATCTGCTTATCCTAATGCCAGTTTACTACAACTAACACAAACAATTAATGGTAACGAATATCGTTTCAGAAAAAATTCTGCTTACTTCGAACAAAGTGCTAAACTTCTTGTTGAAGAAGGTGTAAGATTAATCGGTGGATGCTGTGGTACTACTCCAGAACATATTCGAGCTATTAAAAAAGGAATAAAAGATCTTAAACCAGTTAAAAGAAAAGTAATAACACCGCTACCTGCAGAAGAAGAACTAGTTAGAGTAGCAAATAATAAACCAACAATTGTTGATAAAGTCAAAAAACAAGTAACTATAATTGCCGAATTAGATCCACCAAAACATTTAAATGTTGATAAATTTATTGAAGGGGCTAAAGCAATAGACAAGAAAAATATTGAAGCTATTACTCTCGCAGATAATTCTCTTGCTAGTACTCGTATTTGTAACTTGTCTGCTGCAACTTTACTAAAAGAGCATATTACTACCCCTACACTACTTCATTTAACATGTCGTGATCATAATCTTATCGGACTACAATCTCGTTTAATGGGATTTGATCTTCTTGGAATTAATAACGTCCTTGCTCTTACTGGAGATCCAAGTAAACTTGGTGATTTCCCTGGGGCTACTAGTGTTTATGATATGACTAGTCTTAAATTAATTCCTTTTATTAAACAACTTAATGAAGGACTTGGATATAACGGAGCTTCACTGAAAAAAACTACAAACTTTACTGTGGCAGCTGCCTATAATCCTAATGTTCGTGACCTAAGTAAAACAAAACGTCTAGTTGAGAAAAAAATAAAAGCAGGTACTGATTATTTTATTACCCAACCTGTCTTTGAAGCTGAAAAAATTGAACAATTAGCAGAACTTGCCGCTGATTACCCAGATACACCATTCTTCGTTGGTATAATGCCAATAACTAGCTACAACAACGCTGTCTTCCTACATAATGAGGTACCTGGAATTAAATTATCAGAAGAATTCTTAGCTAAGTTAGAAGAAGTAAAAGATGATAAAGAACTTTGCCAAAAAGTTGCTTTAGAAGAAAGTAAAAAACTACTTGATGTTGCTTTAAAACACTTCAAGGGAATTTACTTAATCACACCATTTTTAAGATATGATCTAACATTAGAATTAATAGATTATGTTGAAGAAAATAAAGATAAATAAAAATTAGATGTGTATATAAAAATCACGGAGTTAGAATGATTCTAACTCCGTGATTTACTATTTTTCTTCTATTATTTGTTTCCGTATTTTTCAAAAAGTTCATCTAATGGTTTGTACATTACTTTATTTAAATCTTCAATTAAAAATTGAAGTTTTTGTTGAGCTTGTACAAAGTCTAAAAACTTAGAATTTTCCATTAATTTTTGTTGAATTTCTTCTAATGCTGTTAAATCTTCTTCTGAAGGCTCATTTCCTGATTGAGCTGCTTCCATTAAATCTTTTTGTTTTGATACGAATTGTGTATAAAGTTCATTAGCTTCTTCATCAGAATATAATCCTTCAGATGCTGCTAATGATGCTTTGTATTCATCAGATTCTCTTAATGCTCTTTCAAATTCATTTGCTTTATCATAAATATTTACCATAGTTATTTGCTCCTTTTATGTTGTAATTTTATTATAACATAGTTTTACCTTCTTTGACAATAAATCGTTTACACTTATTGAGGTTTCTATATTATCTGGAGTTATAAGGATTGACTTAAAAATCACGATTCCAGAGAAATCGATTTCGCCCTCCTGTTTAAGACTTTTAGATTAGTCCTTTTATTCTCAACAAATCCCTATAATTAAGATTTGTTATAATTATATTATATACTATATACTTTATGTTAACCTTATGCTATAACTAAACTTAAATTAAAATACACAAAATAAAAAGGACCCATCCGAAGATAGGTCCCATTATTAATTTAAACTTCCTCTTATTTTTTTAATACCACCAAAGTTTTTTGTATCTATGTCCAATTTGTAATGATAGATCTTTTTTATTTTGATCTACTCCATTAATATATAGTTTTCCTGCTTCATACATGTCTACCATTTCATTTGGTACACTTGAAATTACTATGCTACCATTATTATCACTTTCTATTTGTGAGAATTTCACACTATAATCTCCAGCTGGAAGATCATCAAAGTACCAACGTAATGTATATGTTTGCAGAGGAATTTCCCAATATAATTCACGATATACAAATTCATGTTCTCTTACAACTTTATTATCTTTTTTATCAATAATTTCTACTTTGTATTTCGAATTATTTTTCTCATCGTATGATGATATATAACCACGAACGTAATTAAAACTTCTATTCGCTTTAAACGTTTGTTCTACTTCAGTATCTTTATTAACTCTAACTATTCCATCACGAAGATAATTATCTGTTGCATATATACTAATACCATTAATTACACGTGAATCATAGTCTAAGTTCATTGAATACGATGGTCTTAAGAAACTATCACTTCCTACTTGAAGTGCAAAAACTATTCCAAAAGCAATATAAAGTTTTTTCTTGTATTTATCAAATATTATAGCCTCATATCTTTCAGCAAATAAAATTAAACCTTTTGCTCCTAAAATAAAGATTATTGGCATCCATGCATAAACATATCTCGGTTTTGCTTCCCAAATTAAATGGAACATAAATACTCCAAAAATAATAATTTGGAATAAGAAACAAGATGTTATATACTCTTTTCTACGTTTATAAATGTAATAAACCATTCCAAATAAGATTACTACATACATCATTTGAGAAATATAGATAAAGAAGCTATTGTCACTTCCATAGAATAGTTGCCATAAGAATCCATCTCCATCCCTTAATGCACGAGTACCATTCGTGTAGTTTATAGTACCGTCACTCCAATTACCTCTTATTTTAAGAACTATCATAAGTAAATTAAGGAAAAATGGTCTATGAGTCACCCTATTAAAGAATAAGCCGAGGTCATCAGTCATTTTATTTTGACTAAGATATGTAAATTGGAAATCTTGCCAGTTATAACTTCCACCTTGAATACTCATTCCCATCATTACCCAGTGTAACATAGGGAATCTATAACCATCATCTTTCCAGAATCCATAGTGTGCCCAAAGCATATCGAATCCTTTACCAAAGAAGATAAATGCAATTCCGAAGGTTACTAGTAATAATACCAAATTTTTGTACCATTTAAAAAATAGTAAGTACACAATTAATGCCGGTAAAATAATAATGATATTTGATCTGAGATTCCAAGCAAATGCTACTAATATTGCCACAGCTACAATATGCTTGGTTCTAAAGATAAAACTCCCATCCGATGGGATAAGTACATATATTATTAAAGCTACCATGATTACCATCAAAGTATCAGAATAGTAGAATAAACTGTACATTTGAAATGGTATGTATAAAATCATTAGACCAAGAATTATTGTTTGTTTTTGTTTTGTTAGTAATTTTCCAGCAGTTTTATACGTTAAGAATATTGTTGCCGTTGTTACTAAGAAACAGAATATATGCAACATCCAAACTTCAGAAATATGTAGAAATGCTGCTATACGATATATCCAATAAAGAATAATAGTAGGTGTAATATTATTAGGATAAACTAAAAAATATCTCTCACCTGAAAATTTCCCATAGTTTAACATATAGTGTGCTTCATTTTCTATCTCTGCACCATCTGAAAAGTTTAAGGTATCCATCGATAATATTATTGCCTGAAATACTAAATATACTAATATTATAATTCTATTATATTTTTTTAATCCTACTTCATCAGTTGCTAAAATTTTCTTTACTGCATAAATAAATAATATGAATACAACAGGAACTCCTAAAAGTAACGCAAGTGGATTCAATATTCGTTCATATACAAACGGTGCTACATAAGCCCAAGTCAAAGCAACTGTGAAAAGCGCTATAAACGCATATGAAAATACATTATGAAGTATTCGCCTCATATTTATCTCCTATCCTTTCTATTAAGATGATTAGCAAACATTATCGGAGACATTGCTATCATTGTTTTGTTAACAAATGTATCACTTTCAAAATAATTTTTTCTTGATTTTATCAATTCTAAAATTTCTATTTCCTCGGACATATTTTCATGCATTCTTAACACATCAAAAAGTAAGTATCCGCATAGAAGATTTAAACTTTCTTCATATTTTTTGTTTTGTTTAAACTCTTCTATTTTATTTACTGCAATCATTATTCTTCTAGTAGAAGCATCTATCATTGCATTGTTTCTCACTGATTTTTTTTCTAATAAGTCTTTATATCCAACTTTTCCAATTTGACTAACCTTTCCTGCTATATCAAAAGTTTTTAATTTAAAATATAAGTTCTCTAAAGCAAGCATGTCTTCTTGAAATCTTAAATTATAGATATCTAAAAATTTTCTTTTAAACATACAAGCAGTGATATTATAGTTTAAATCACTTTTCAATCTTTTAATTTCTTCTACTAAATACTCTTGACCAGATGAAATCTTTTCATCTAATATACTAGGATATCCATCTCTAGTTAACATTACAATATCAAGATTATTTTTAGAAATCTCATTATATAAAATCTCTAAGTAATTTTGTTTTAATTTTGAATTTTCTTCTACAAAAACAACATATTCTCCTTTAGCAAAATCTAACGCACAGTTTTTCGCTGATGAATTAGATCCTAGTTGTTTTTTTATATAATTTATTTTACTACTATCGACTGCAGCAACCGCTTCTTCTATTTCTGAACTAGAAAGATCATCGACTACTATTACTTCGAAATCTTGAAAACTTTGATTAAATAAATCATTAATTATTTCCTGTAATCTTTTTACACTTCTATAAGCGGCTAAGACTACAGTAATTTTCGTTTTATTCGTTGTTTTTATTTTTTTTATTAAAATTTCATTTCCCAAAAGCATTGTATCTAAAAAGATATCTTTTGTTCTATCTAATGTTCTAACCATAATCTATCCTCTATATTTTAAGGTTTTATCTTTTTATTATATCATAAAAAATACTATTTTTCATTTACTATGAGAAAAGTAGAGATTAGGAGTGATTCAAAAATCGTGATTTTGAAAAAATGATATGTACCCCTTTTACTGGACAAGCCGGTAAAAGGGGTACATATCAAAATCGATTTTGTCGAATCACCCCGAAAAGTTTATTAGATATCTAAAAGCTTTTATAAAGCGAATTTAGATATCAATAAACCACTGCGTATATGAGTTATCATACGAATTTTGTTGAATTTTAGGACTTTTAAATCAGCCAAATCTACGCTAAATAGCAAATTATTATAAGAATAACTTAGAACGTTCTCTTTCTCTACTTAATTTTGCTGAACGTGCTTTTAGACTAACTAGAATCGCTCCACCTAAAAGAACAATAATTAGATATATAAATAATATTTTTATATCACGGTGCACAGCTGGAGCATATACACCACCTACCGCTTCACGTAGTAATCCTATTGAATAAGTGAATGGTACTTTTGGATATAATGTTTGGAAGAATTTTGAAGTCATCTGAATCGGGAATGTTCCCCCTGAACTTCCTAATTGCAGAACTAATAATATAATACAAACTGCTTTCCCTACATTTCCTAAAATGCATACTATTGTATAAATAATTGATGAAAATAGTAAAGATATTAATAATGCAAATATAACAAATCTAAAAGGTGATGTCGCCTGAGTACCTAGAACATACATATCACCTAAAGTTATAATTAATGTCTGGAATAAAGAAATTATTACAAACAATAACCCTCTTCCAAAGTATTTTTGATATGGTTTATATTTATTTTCTTCGTCTTCTACCTTAGTAGTTAATAACGAAGACATTAATAATGATCCAACCCAAATAGATAAAACTGTATAAAATGGAGTCATTGCTGATCCGTAGTTTTCTATATGATAAAGTTTATTCTCTTGAAGTTTTACTGGATTTGCGAAGAATTCAGCTTGTTGCTTATAATCAACTTTTAATAAATTAAACAGTTGGTTTTTATCTACTTCTCCATCAGCTTTTTTTATTTCATCTGTTAGTTTTTGAATTTTGCTTTTTGCTGATGGCATATGAGCTTGTAATGTTAATAACTTGCCATGAGCATTACTTATTTTCGCTTCAGTTTCTGATAATTTTCTTTCTACGGCTGGAAGTTCTCCTTGAGCTTGGGCTATTATTCCACTCACTTTATCAATATTAACATCTGCCCTACTAAGAACCTGTGATATTAATGGAGAAACCTCATCATTTAACTTAGTATTCATATCTGTTGAAAGTTCGTTTATTCCAGCTGATTTATTTACAAACTCTTCTTTCAAAGTATCTGTAATTTCATCATAGTGATCCATCTTATTATAAATATTAATATTAATCTCTTTTACTTTATTAATATCATTTTCTAGATTTGTCACTTTGGCTAGTTGATTATTAAATAATCTTTCATTAGATAGATTATTAAAATATTCGAAAATATTCTTTATAAGTTGTAGTCTTTCTCCACTAGCTTGAAGTCTACTATCTAAAGCTTTTTGTCTAGCTTTAATTTCTTCTGTTCTGTCTGGTTTTTGTTGAATTTCTTTTGCTATAATATTTGCTTCTTTTGATACTTCTTCAACTACACTTAAATGATTACTAATAATAGGTAGCATCCTATCATTAAATCCTTGAATATTGTTAATTGTTACACCTGCTTTATCAGCTAGCATAATACTGTTAGTCGCTGCTCTATCTATTTCAGGTAAAGTATTTTGAACTGTATTTAATATATTATAACCATGTTCTACTTTTCCTATTAATTCATTTAAACTCGCTTCATATGTAGAAAAGTTCTCATTCAATTTGAAAATTTCTTGTTTAGCTTTTTCTATTGATGGTAAATTTTCTTCAAATTTAATACCGGCTTCATGTAGTTTTTCAAAAATTACTCCATTTGCCGTTTCAACGAAACTCTTACTAATATTATTAGCAATTGCTGAAGCTCCACTATTAGTTATTTTAGGACTAATAGCATTAATCTTCTCATTTACCGTATACTCAATTGTCGCCCTTTGAGGTTCTGTTCTACTAACAGAAGTCATATCTTTACTAAAGTTTTTTGGAACTACTATACTAGCATAATAATCACCTATTCTTACTCCGTCCTCAGCTTCTTGTTTATTAGATACAAACTGCCAATCTAGGCTCTTATTACTTTTTAATCCCTCAACTAAACTATTACCTAAGTTTAACTCTTTACCATCGACAGTAGCCCCATCATCTTCAGATGTAACAGCAACTTTAATATTATTTGTATGACCATATGGATCCCATGAAGATAAAATGTTTGGCCATGCATACATCGATGGTAAAAAAATTAATCCTACTATAATTATCCATGTATTAGTTTTTCTAAATACTTCTTTTATATCATTTCGAAAAATCTCTATAATATTTTTCAACTTTTGATCTCCTCTCAATAATTTAATTAACAAAAATAATTAGAGATTTTATATGTCCCTAATTATTAACTTAAATATTATATCATGAAAAACTTTCTATTAAAAGTAATTTCATTTCTAGTATTACTATTCTAAATATAACACTACATTATCCCTACTCGAATTTTTTAAATCTATAATTCTTTGGTTACTACTCCCTCTAAATCTTAAACTTAGATCTTTCAAATAAATCATGAACGGTCCATCTACCAATACATCACATAGATTTAATAATTCTTTTTTATCCTCACTAGCATTTAAGAGTTGTTCATATGTATAACCACTGTATACCCAGATATCTTTTGTTGAACCGAATTCATCTCTTACTCTTTTCGCTAAAGATTTAGCTACTTGAGTATTAAGAAATGGCTCTCCTCCTAAAATTGTTAATCCTTGTACATACGAATTACTTAAATCTTGTATGATTTTATCTTCTATTTCTTTTGTATATAATTGTCCCGCGTTAAAGTTTTGGATACTTTCATTAAAGCACTCTTTACAAGAGAATAAGCAACCACTTAAATATATTGAACACCTTACTCCCTCTCCATCAACAAATTGAAATGGTTTATAATCTGCATATTTTTTCTTAGAATATACTTCAGCTAACCAAGTGTCGTTAGCTTCTTTAAATGTTCTCATCATACACTTATTATTAGTAGTTTTCTTATTAGCACTATATTCTGAATTATCTATCGTGCTAATAATAGTTCTTAATTTTTCTTCTCTAGACAAAATCCTCACCCCTTATGTTTTAATAATATCATTTTTAATAATCAATTACAATTTATCTTATAAAGAGATCCTCAAAAATCTTTATTTTTGAGAAATCGATTTTACCAAATAACAATAATACAGTTTGTTAAATACCTAAAAAGTTTTTATAAAGCGAAATTAGATATCAATAAAGTACCATATCTAAGATTCTCATATAAACTTTCTAAAATTTGAAACTTTTGATTCAGCACCTTCAAAATATATCTTATATAAAACGACAAAGAAAGACTTAGGAAAATTAATTTTTATAAAATCAAAATCCTAAGTCACTAGTATCTAACTCCATGTATAAGTATTACTTATCTGCGGTAATATTTATAATGTTGCTCTTACTCTTATTTAATTTCTATGATATCTGTAGCAAATTTATCAAATTCTTTACTATGAGTTATTATCAAACTTGTAATATTGTGTTCTTTTAAGTAGTTAAAAATGTTTTCTACTATTAATTCACTCAAATTGGTATTCATAGCGCTTGTCGGTTCATCCAAAATAATAAACTCAGGTCTTCTTATTAATATTCTAGCCAACTCTAGTCTTTGCTTTTCTCCACCACTTAAGTTTTTTCCGTTTTCTTTCAATAAATAATTATACCCTAATTTATCAATCAATTCTTGCAGGTGTAATAATCTAGCTATCTCATCAAGTCTATCCTCGTATGAATCACCTAAGAGAATATTATCTCTTATTGTAGCTTCATATATGTATGGTTCTTGACTTACTTTCAAAAATTCTCCTAAAACTTGAATATTATTCTTATATATATCTTTTTCATTGATTAAGACTTCCCCATCTAACTTATATGCACCCTCTTGCAAGTTTCTTAATATAAGATTAGATATCGTCGTCTTTCCTACTCCGCTTCTTCCTTTTAGGATTAGAAAATCACCCTTATTTATGTTTAATCTAAAATCAGATAAAATCAGATTGTCTTTAAAATAAAAACTAGCTATATTCACATTTACACTATTAAAATTACTTATTTTTAATACTTCCTTCTCTTCATTGCTTTTATTATTGAAAGTCTTAGACAACTCACTTTCTATTTTATAAGCAGTCTGCCTAACAGTTATTTTATCTGATATAGAATTTATAGGTTCATCTAACATTCTAACTGTAGAAAATATTGCAATAGCCGAACCTATGGAGAAATCTTTATATATTATAAAATACACTGAAAGTAATAGAGAAACAATAGGTAGTATAAATGCAACAGTAGCAGATATACCTACATATAACGAAAAATACTTTGCTAAGTCAGTATTGACCTTTATTCTCTTATTTATAATATTTTCTTTAAGATAATCTATAAAGTACTGTTCTTTATTTAATTGCTTTAAATCAAAATAACCTAATATTGACTGAAGTATATATTGATTAGTTTCACCTAATAATTTCTGTTCACTCTTCATACAATTCGAAAGCTTCTTACTTATTTGTTTTATAATAAAAAAACATACAAGTATTACAGAGAATAATATAAGTGTTATCGAAACATTATACCTACACATAAACATCAATATAGAAAACAAAATAAAAGACTGAGTTACTAAAATAACTTTACCTTGAGAATACCAATCTGATATCTTTATACTATCTGACGTTAACTTAGATAATATTTCACCGCTTTTTGCTTCTTTAAAATCATTATATTCACTTTTTAAAAACTTATCATAAAAATACTCTAAGACAGAAAAATTTCCAAGAAAGAAAAGTTTTCTTAAAAAATATTGAGAAAGAAATAACAATAAAAAATAAAATACTAATATTATTATCAAGTATTTAACAAAATGATAAACTCTCTCAAAATCTTTAGATATCAAACTATCCAAGATAACTTGAATAATAAAAATTGATGTTAAATTTACTATAGTTCTTAGTAAAATAAAAACTACGGTAATAAATTGAACAATATACAACTTATTATCATAATATTTTTTTGTACGATACATAATCTTCCCCTCCCTATTTATTTCAAATTACTTCACATAACTTTGTTTTATCGACTATTAATAAAGTAAAACTTATCTTTTTACAAAATACATCTTAGATAGTTAATATATTATAACATTCTTTTCAGAATAATGTAAGATTATTTCTTAAAAATCTGAAAATTAAAACTGGTAAATTTATGATTTTTTATCTCTTATTTTATGATTAATTACAATTTATCTCCTAAAATTATAAAAATACTATTTTAAAATTATCTAAACTGTTTTATAATTATTATAATTTAAAAATTTAATTAATTCAGATGTAATAATTTTCTTAGAATATTATTAAGTTAATTATTACAATATATTTTTTATAAATATTATGAGGTGCCTTATGAGAGTATTAATAACTGGTTTTGATAAGTTTGGTGGCGAGAGTATTAATCCTTCTAGTTTATGTGTTAATAGCTTATCAGATGTAATAGATAATATAGAAATAAAAAAAGTTACCCTACCTACAGTATTCAAAGATAGCTCACGTGTTTTAGAAGAAAACATAAAATCATTTTCTCCTAATATAGTAATCTGCGTTGGACAAGCTGGTGGAAGAAGTAAAATTACACCTGAGCGTATCGCTATTAATATTGATGATGCTAGAATCCCAGATAATATTGGAAATAGCCCTATTGATGAAACCATACGAAAAGATGGAGAGAATGCATATTTTTCTACACTGCCAATAAAAGCAATTGTTGATGAATTAAATAAAAATAATATCCCTTCTGCTATTTCTAATACTGCTGGTACTTTTGTATGTAATCATATTATGTATGAGGCTTTATACCTAACTACAAAAAAATATCCAAATATTAAAGCTGGATTTATTCATATCCCATATATTGAAGAACAGGTTAAAGATAAACCTAATATGCCTTTTATAAAAAAAGAAGACATAATCCAAGCTTTAGAAATTATTATAAAAACTTCTGTAAATTACTTTGATAAAGAAGATACAAAAATAACAGGTGGTTTAGAGCATTAATTATTATTGAAGTTCTATATTAATCCAAATTAAATTTAATTTTCATTAACAAATAGGGAAACACTGAAAAGAAAGGGGATAGCCAAAAAGTCCTAAAATTTAACAAAGTTTATAGAAAAACTCATAGGCGCAGTGGTTTATTGATATCTGAATTCGCTTTATAAAAGCTTTTCAGATATCTAATAGACTGTGCGGGGGTGACTCTACAAAATCTTGTTTCTTTGAAATCATGATTTTTGAGTCACTCCCTTTCTTTTTTATATTGACAAAATAGTATACTAAGTATATAATATATTAGCTATATTATTTTAGGTGGTGAATTTATGTTAAAAGATGCATTGGGGTATAAGCTTATTACGCTATTAGAGAATATGAGAAGTTATACTAAACAACCTTTGGCTGAGATAGGGATTACACATGGACATTTCATTACTCTTATCTACATTTCAGAAAATGAAGGAGTTACCCAAGCTCAACTTGCTGAAATCCATAGAAAAGATAGAAATATTGTTGGAAGAAACATCGATGCACTCGAAAAGCAAAATTTTGTTATTAGAAAACGTGGAGTGAAAGATAGACGTTCTTTTACACTACATTTGACTGAAATAGGTACAGAAGTTTTATCAACTTACTCTAATCTACTAAATACAGCTGAAAAAGAAGTTCTTAAAAACTTGACTGAAGAAGAAATTACTATTTTCTTTACACTATTGAATAAAATAACTTAAGGAGGAAATAATATGGAAAAAACACAAAATTATATAGAAAATCCACTAGGTACAAAGCCTATAAAAAAATTACTTACATCATTTGCTTGGCCTGCTATTACAGCTAATATCATTAATGCAATGTATAGCGTAATTGACCAGATTTTTATAGGGCAAGGTGTTGGATACTTAGGTAATGCTGCAACAAACGTTGCCTTCCCTCTTACTACGATTTGCTTAGCTATAGGTTTAATGATAGGAATCGGTGCTGCCTCTAACTTTAATCTTGAACTAGGTCGTGGAAATCCTGAAAAAGCTAAGTCCGTAGTTAGTACTGCAGTATCTTCATTATTTATTATAGGGATTATTATTACGATTTTAGTACATATATTTTTAAAACCTCTTATGTATGCATTTGGATCTACTGATGAAATTTTAGAATATGCAATGACATTTGCTGGAATTACTTCTTTAGGTATTCCATTCCTACTAATTTCTATTAGTACTAACCCTATTGTTCGTTCAGATAATAGTCCAAAATATTCAATGTTTGCTATAATTTTTGGTGCTGTTCTTAACACTATTCTTAATCCAATTTTTATTTTTGGGTTCGGTTGGGGAATTGCTGGTTCAGCTTGGGCTACAGTAATAAGTCAATTTTTATCTGCAATGATTCTTGTATTTTATTTCCCGAGATTTAAAAGTGTTAAATTTAATAAACAAGATTTCATACCTAAGCTACCTTTATTAAAAGTTGCAGCCGGATTTGGTATGCCTTCGTTTGTTTTCCAAGGATCTAATATGATTGCACAAATCGTAACAAACAACCTATTAAATATTCACGGTACAAATTCTGTATACGGTAACGACATTCCCATTGCAGTTGCAGGTATTGTAGCAAAAATTAATATAATATTTATCGCTATTATTATTGGATTAATTCAAGGAGCACAACCAATTTTCGGATATAATTACGGAGCAAAAAAATACGAAAGAGTTCGTACTACAATGAGATATACTATGAAATATGCAATGATTATCTCAATTACATTTTTCTTAATTTTCGAAATTTTCCCCAAACAAATTGTTAGTCTATTTGGTAATGGTAATGAACTTTACTTTGAGTTTGCAGTTAAGTACATGAGATTCTTCTTACTATTCACATTTATAAACGGTGTTCAAATTTCAAGTTCGACATTCTTCTCTGCAATAGGAAAACCAAAAATTGGAGTTACTATTGCCTTAACTAAACAACTTATAGTACTAATACCAATGTTATTTGTTCTTTCTCATTTCTTTGGTATTGATGGAATAATTTATGCTACTCCAGTGACTGATCTTTGTGCATTCTCAGTTTCTTTATTCTTCTTAATTAGAGAATTTAAAATAATGCCTAAACATAATGTTACTAAATAGAAAAAAGCAATCTAGTGATTAAAATCACTGGATTGCTTTTTATTATTTATTATCTTTTAGCTACATATTTTAATTCATCTTTATGTTTAGCTTCAAAATCATTCATCTCATTATCTGGGATTTGACGTAAGTACAGATTAGATCGGATTGTTTCATCTTCCTCACGGCAAGTAGATAATACTAAGTATTTATCTGTAGCTTTAAGTTGAACACTATCATTCTTAGTTGTTGCATCTTTTTTAACGTTAGTTAATTGGTTTAAGAAATCTTCATCACTTTCAAAATCTAAACGATAGAATGAAGTTGTCTCAGGTACGATTGTTAAGAATGCTGCTTCATAGTAGTATTTTCTCTCTGGAGTTTCAATTACTACATATTTGTGTTTATCCATATATTCTTGTTTATCATAGTAGTTAACATCGTTGAACATACGGTGATCCCCAACTTTACTTCCACGAGCGTGTCCGAATAACCAAGTTAATCTATCATGGAAATCTTTTTTGTTGTCCATATCCATAAATACAGTACCAAGGTAAGGAACATTTCCACCTTCGAATGTTTTATTTAAGTATGTTTCATTGTCATTAGTTTGTACTACAGGTTCATCTAAATCTGTACCTGGTGCATAAATATATCCTACAGTCTCATTATTCGTTTTAGTTAAATCTGCAAAACGTTTTGATAAATAATCTTTATCTTCTTTACTTACTTTATAAGTCGAATCTGATGAACTAGAACTCGAACTCGAACTTTTATCACTACTACATCCAGCTACAAATACAGCTGATGCTACTAGAGCGATTGTTAAAAGTAAAATAGAGAAAATCTTTTTAAAATTAAATATTTTTTTCATTATATTTTTCCTCTCTATTAAAATTTTAATAACTGCTTAATATTATACAATATCTTATAAAATATTGCTATTAATTTTATTTTTACTATTATATATTTTATCTTACTACAACTGCTGTTCCAGTGGCTGTAACTAAAAGCATATTGTTACCGTCGCTTCCTAGACCATCAAAATCAATTCTAACTCCGATAACCGCATTAGCACCCATCTCAGCAGCACGAGCTTCTAGCTCTTTTAAAACTTCAGCTCTTGCTTGGATAATTTCATCTTCGTACCCCTGGACTCTTCCACCAAAAAGGTTTCGAATTCCTGCTCCTATATCTTTGATGACATTAATTCCAGCTACTACTTCACCAGTAGCAAATCCCTTATATTCTACTACTTCCATTCCTGGAACATAGTTTGTCGTTGCAATTATCATAATACTTTACTCCATTATTAGTCTACTAATATATCTACTACTTCTTCTAATGTAGCTCCTAAGAAATATGAATTAATATCGATTTGCTCTAAAACTTTTTGAATATCTTCTTTTTGGTATTTTACACCTACTAATTTTTTAGCAATATCTTCTACATCCATTACTCCGAAGAAGTCTCCGTAGAATTTGATATTAGTAATAACCCCTTGTTCTACCATGATATTAGCTTCAATTTTACCTGTTTTAAGTCTTCTATTACGTTTAATGTTGAAGTCAGGATTTTTACCATATACCCAATCCCATGAGTTATTTTTTTCTTCTTGGATTGCTAAGATTGCAGCTTCATCTTCTTCAGTTGCAACAAATTCAGTCATTTCGTATTTTTCACTCATATATTTTTTCAGTGCAGCTACGAAATCTTGAACTGTCATATCCTGGTTTGGAAGATGATCCTTAATATTTGTTACACGTGAACGCACTGATTTGATACCTTTTGATTCAATTTTATCTTTAGATACTTTTAAAGCATCTGCTAAAACTGATGTATCAACATCAAACATTAAGCATCCGTGGTGCATAATACGCCCATTGCGTACGTATTGAGCATTACCGCAGAATTTTTGTCCATCGATTTCTAAGTCGTTACGCCCAGTAAATTCTGCTTTAACTCCTAATGAGTCTAATGCATCTAGCACAGGTTGTGAGAATGATTTGAAGTCAAATTCTTCACCACTTCTACCATTTGAGATAATTGTGTAGTTTAAATTGTTTAAATCATGGTAAACTGCACCACCACCACTTACACGACGAACGATTTTGATATCTTTGTCATCACAGAATTTTTGGTTTACTTCTTCTGTTGTGTTTTGGTTTTTACCAACAACGATACATGGTGAGTTTATCCATAGCATAAACACATCATCTTTTTCTGCAAGTTCATTAAAAGCATATAGCTCTAGTGCAGTATTGTAGCGTGGATCATTACTTTTTGATTCTATGTATATCATATTAATCTCCTTGATAATTAACTATTTCTTTATCTCTTATTATAACATTTTTTTCTAAGTAAAACACTAAATTTTTATCCAAAATGATATTTTTTATACTAATTCAAACAAACTTTTCATATATTATGGTATAATTATAAGGAATTATAAAAATTATTATAAAGGAGTTACCCTTTTATGACAAAAATTATTTTAACTGGAGATAGACCAACTGGTAAACTTCACTTAGGTCACTATGTTGGTTCTTTAAAAAATCGTATAGCTTTACAAAATGAAGATGATACTGAAGTATTTATTATGATAGCCGATCAACAGGCACTTACTGACAATGCTGATAATCCTGGGAAAGTTATTGAAAATATAACAGAAGTTGCACTTGATTACCTTGCTGTAGGAATTGATCCTAGTAAAACAACTATTTTCATTCAATCACAAATTCCACAACTTGCTGAATTGTATATGTATTACATGAATTTAGTTTCAGTGTCTAGATTACATCGTAACCCTACTGTTAAACAAGAAATTAATGATAAGAAATTTGGTGAAAGTATCCCTGCTGGATTCTTCACATATCCTGTAAGTCAGGCTGCCGATATTACAGCGTTTAAAGCAACTCACGTTCCTGTAGGAGAAGATCAAAAACCAATGCTTGAACAAACTCGTGAAATTGTACGTGATTTTAATAGAACTTACAACAAAGAAGTTCTTGTATTACCAGAAATTGTCCTACCGCCAAAAAACCATGCTCGACTTGTTGGTATTGATGGACAAGGTAAGATGAGTAAAAGTTTAAATAATGGTATTTACTTAGGTGACAGTGAAGAAAACATTAAAGCTAAAATCATGAAAATGTACACTGATCCAAATCACATTAAAATCGAAGATCCAGGTCAGGTAGAAGGAAATGTAGTATTCACGTACCTTGATATTTTCGATTCTCGAACAGATGAAGTTGCGGAGCTAAAAGAACACTACTCTCGTGGAGGACTTGGTGATATGAAACTAAAACGTCGTTTAAATGATGTAATGCAAGATTACCTACGTCCTATCAGAGAACGTCGTGAGGAATTCGCAAAAGATAAAGCTGAAGTTTATAGAATGCTTAAAGCTGGAAGTGAAAAAGCTGAAAGAGTTGCAGCTGCTACTTTAGATGAAGTAAAAGATGCAATGGGCATTAATTATTTCAAAAAATAAAATTAATTTTTGGGGCTGACCCAAAAATCATAAAATTTAACAAAGTGTCTATGAGAACTCATAGACGCAGTGGTTTATTGATATCTAAAGTCGCTTTATAAAAGCTTTTTAGATATCTAATAAACTGTGCGGGGGTGACTCGACAAAATCGATTTCTACGAAATCACGATTTTTGAGTCACTCCCTCTTAGTTATTTAACATATTATAAAAAATAAGGAGACCATATGGCAAAGAGAAAAAAACAACAATTATCACTATTTTCAATTATTTCTATAGCTATAGTTGTTCTAGCTGCATTTGCTATAACATACTATACTAATAAATCTTCAAATAAAAATGCTAATACTACAACTTTTACAAGTGTATCAAAAATTCCTGATGATGTGATAAATTCACTTACTGCACCAAAAGAAAGTGAAGCTACAGATAATAATAAATATAAGGTATTAAACAACAATAACCCATATTTTGCTAAAGAAGATCTTTCTACAACATCCTATGAAAATTACAGTCCACTTGATAAACTTGGTCGTGTTGGCCAAGCAAATGGAATTATTGGTGTTGATTTAATGCCAACAGATAAACGTGAAGAAATTGCTCACGTTCGTCCTAGTGGATGGCAAAGTAACCGTGGAACTCATGTTTACGATAGATCTCATCTTATCGCCTTCCAACTTGCCGGTGAAAATGATAATGATAAAAACTTAATGACTGGTACAAGATTTATGAATCTTAATATGATTCCTTTTGAAAATGAAGTTGCTGACTACGTTAAAAAGACTAAAAAACATGTTCGTTACCGTGTAACTCCAGTATTCAAAGGTAATGACCTTGTAGCACAAGGAGTAATTATGGAAGCAATGTCTGTTGAGGATAATGGTAAAAGTGTTAAATATAATGTATTTTTACCAAACTTCCAAAAAGGTGTAACTATCGACTACAAAACAGGAAAATACACTGTAAAATAAATACTAAGACTTCGAACAGATTTTGTTCGAAGTCTTTTCTTAATCTTTTTTTATAAATTTTTCAGCAATAGCTAAACTAATTACTAATAGTAAAATCGCAGCTGCCCAGATTAAAACACTTTTAGGATCATCATGTTGAACAATAATCAATCTTATAATTGCTGTGATTCCAATATAGATAAAATATCTAAGTGGGAAATGATAATTATTTTTAAAGTATTTAACTATTAAAGCAACAAACTCGAAATATAAGAAAAATACTAATATTCCTTCTACAAAGTGTTGATAATTTCCCTGCTCGGCAAGGAATTTTGATCCTTCGTGGAATATTTCTTTAGCTTCCATTATCAAACCAAATGACAATAATATCCCTATAATCAATAACCCGATATTCATAATCCAAAGAAAGATATCAGAAATTATTTTACTAAATTTTTCCATCGTTCACCTCTCTAATTATTTTTCATGACTTATTATATCATAAACCTCTTCAATATAATAATTAGACTGCTTAATTTAACTTATTTATATATTTTAAAATTTTTCTTATGTTATAATATAAAAAAGGAGATTTTTATGATTACACTGAAAAAGATAGAAGAAAAACATTTAACCGACTTATATAACGTTATTTACTCATCAGAAACTCCAGAATGGAGTAAATATAACGCCCCCTACTTTAATGATTTTAAGTTAATTGATTTAGATACCTTCCTACTTAAAAATCATCACGAATATTATTTAAGTGACCGTGTACTAGGAATATTTTTAAACAATAAACCTATAGGAATTGTTACTTACTATTGGGAATGTTTTGCTACTCGATGGCTAGAGATTGGAATAGTAATTTATGAGCAGCATACATGGTCAAAAGGAATAGGCTATACAGCATTAAATGAATGGATTAAAATCTGTTTTAATAAATTCCCTGATATTCAACACATTGGACTTACTACTTGGAGTGGTAATCCTCGAATGATGAGATTAGCTGAAAAACTTGGTCTTATGTGTGAAGCTAGAATTAGACAGGTTAGATATTTCAACGGTGTTTACTATGATTCTGTAAAATACGGAATCTTGCGAGAAGAATATTTTAACAACAATATTTTACCACCTCATAATAGGTAATATGGGAGTGACTCAAAAATCGTGATTTCAAAGAAATCGATTTTGTAGAGTCACCCCCGTACAGGTTATTAGATATCTAAAAAGCTTTTATAAAGTGAATTTAGATATCAATAAACCACTGCGTCTATGAGTTCTCATATACACTTTGTTAAATTTTATGACTTTTGGGTCAGCCCCATTCTTTGCAATATTTACATAGAATACATATAAAATTGAATTTCAATAACACTTATACTAGTATTCTATTCTTGAAAAAAATATGATATAGAGTTAGAATATTATTATATATTTTTTAGTCTCATGATTTAGGAGGAATAATAATGAGTGAACATTTAGAACAACAATCTCGCCGAGGCGCGGAATTAGTTGTAGATACATTAATAAATGAAGGAGTTAAACACGTTTTTGCTATACCTGGTGCAAAGATAGATGCTGTATTCGATGCTCTTGTTGATCGTGGACCTGAGCTTGTAGTTGTACGTCACGAACAAAATGCTGCTTTTATGGCTCAAGCTGTTGGGCGTCTAACTGGAAAACCTGGTGTTGCTTTAGTTACTTCAGGACCTGGTGTTAGTAACCTTGCTACTGGACTTATTACTGCAAACTCTGAAGGTGACCCTGTTGTCGCAATCGGAGGTCAAGTTAAGCGTTCTGATTTATTAAAACAAACGCACCAAAGTATGGATAATGTTAGCCTTCTTCGTCCAGTAACTAAATCAGCTGTTGAAGTTGGTCATCAAGATAGCATTTCTGAAGCAATTACTAATGCATTTAGAAAAGCTAAAGAACCTAAAAAAGGAGCTACATTCGTATCACTACCTGCAGACGTAATAAATGAAAAAACTTCTGTGAAAGCTATCAAACGACTTAGAGAACCTATTTTAGGGATAGCAGATCCAAAACACGTTAGTGACTTAGTTGAAAAAATAGAAAATGCTGAGCTTCCAGTTCTTTTACTAGGAATGAATGCATCAACTAAAGAAGCTACAGAAGCTATTCGTTTATTAGTCGCTAAAACAGGTATTCCTGTTGTTGAAATGTTCCAAGCTGCCGGAGTAATTTCTCGTGGATTGGTTCAACATTTCTATGGTCGTGTTGGATTATTTAGAAATCAGCCTGGAGATAGATTATTACATAAAGCAGATTTAATAATCTCTATCGGATATGATCCTATTGAATATGATCCGGTATATTGGAATACAAATAAAAATGCCACTCTAGTTCACATCGATGATACTATTGCTGTTATTGACCGTGATTACCAACCTGATATTGAACTTATCGGCGATATTTCTGAAACATTAAAATGTATTTATAACGGAAATCCTAAAGTAAGAATTTCTGAAGAAAACCTAGCTTACTTAAAAGAACTTCAAGAAGAAATAGTAAAACGAGATGAACCACCTAAATCAAAAATCGAAGGACGTCTTCACCCACTAGAAATTATTCAACAAACTCAAAATGCTGTATCAGATGATACTATAGTAACTTGTGACATTGGATCTCATGGAATTTGGTTAGCTAGACACTTCCGCTCTTATGAACCACGTCACCTACTATTCTCTAACGGTATGCAAACTTTAGGAGTAGCTCTACCGTGGGCGATTGCTTCTGGATTACTTTATCCTAATAAGAAAACTTTATCAATTTCTGGTGATGGAGGATTCTTATTCTCAGCAATGGAACTTGAAACTGCAGTTAGATTGAAATCTCCTATTGTTCACGTAGTATGGAACGACTCATCTTATAATATGGTTGCCTTCCAACAAGAAATGAAATACGGTCGCGATTCTGCGGTTCATCTTGGCCAAGTAGATATTAAAAAACATGCAGAATCTTATGGAGCTGTAGGAATGCGTGCAACTACAAAAGAAGAATTTGCAAAATGCTTAGAAGAAGCTTTCAAAATTGAAGGGCCAGTTGTTATTGATGTTCCTGTTGACTACAGTGATAACATCAAACTTGGTGAAACTCTTCAAGATAGCTATTTAAACTAGTTTTGAAGAGCTACTAGTTTCTATTGAACATGATTCAAGTTTTCTCTTGTTTCTAAAATATAAAACATAAAAGGAGAATTATTATGTTATATCAATATAGCACTATGGCTGCGCTAATGGGTGGAGCATTTAGTGGAACAACAACTGTAGAAAAATTACTAGAACACGGTGATTTTGGTATTGGTACTTTCGAAGGTGTCGATGGAGAAATGATTATACTAAATGGAGAAGTTTATAAAACTGATAGTAATGGATTCTCTACTTTACAGCCTAAAGAAGCAACTTCACCTTTTTCAAACATTACTATGTTTTCTACAAACTTTAAAAAAGTAACTACAACAAGTTTTGAAAATTTAAACAATGATATTAGTGAATATCTAAATCCGAATTATTTTTATGCTATAAAAATAACTGGAGTATTCGATAAAATTGATACTCGCTCACCTAAAAAACATGAAAAACCTTATCCTACTCTTCTAGAAATATTAGAAACGCAAAGTATATTTAATTACGAAGATAGTAAAGGTACAATAGTTGGTTTCTTTTCTCCAGAATATACTCAAGGAGTTGGTGTGGGAGGATTCCATCTTCATTATATTAGTGATGATCGTACTCAAGGTGGACATATTTTTAACTTCGATATTAAAGATGCTACAATTGAAGTATCTAAACCATTAAATTTCACACTAGAATTACCTCAAAGTGAAGAATATAAAGCTGTGAATATTAATTTAAAAACATTACATAAAGAAGTTCATGAGGCTGAAAGCTCTCGTTAGCATAATACACTCAAGCAAATTTAATCTTGCTTGAGTGTATTTTTGTATACAAATATATTATTTAAAAAATTAAATTAATTATATATAGAATTTAAAATAATAATACAAAAAAAGCAACTAGAAATCTAGTTGCTTTCTTCATTAAACTTATTTAGTTTTTTTCTTAGGTGCATGGATACACATATCGATACAGTCAGCCATTGCTTCATATAAAGCTTCTGAGTATGTTGGGTGACCATGGATAATATCCATAACATCATCAATTGTCATTTCTGTTTGGATTAATGTTGAACCTTCATTGATAATTTCTGCTGCAACTGGTCCTACAATGTGGATACCTAAGATTTCTCTGTATTTAGTATCCATAATTACTTTAACGAATCCTTCTCCGTGGTTAGATGCTAATGAACGACCGTTAGCTGCAAAGTTGAATCTACCAACTTTAACATCATATTTTTCGCGAGCTTGATCTTCAGTTAAACCAACCATTGCGATTTCAGGGTGAGTGTAGATTGCTGCTGGAGTAGCTTTAAGATCAACTTTTTTGTGGTGACCCATTGCATTTTCAGCTGCGATTTCTCCCATCTTGAACGCTGCGTGAGCTAACATTTTAACTCCGTTAATATCTCCAGGAGCGTAAATTCCTTTAATAGAAGTTTCCATGTATTCGTCAACTTTAACACGTCCACGTTCCATTTCGAATTTATCAGCTAATTCTCCAAGACATGTATTATCTGGAACACGTCCGATAGATAGTAATACTTTATCAACTACGATATCTTCTTTTCCTTCAACTTTAACTACTACTTCGTGACCTTTGTCAACGATTTCTAATAGTTTAGTAGATGTAAGAACCTCGATACCTTGTTTTCTGAATTGTTTTTCTAAAGCTACAGATGCATCTTTATCCATGTTAGCAATTAGACGATCAGCCATTTCAACGATAGTTACTTTAGAACCAAATGTAGAGAATGCTTGTCCTAATTCAGAACCGATTACTCCTCCTCCGATTACTGCTAAACGAGATGGTACTTCAGTGATATCTAAGAACTCATCACTTGTAAGAACTTTATCACTGTCCATTCCTGGAATGTTAATTCTACTTACTTTAGAACCACCAGCTAAAATTACATTATCAGCATCGATAGTTTCTTTTTCATCAACAACGATTTTCTTATCAGCTGTTAGACTTCCTACACCGTTAAATACTTTAACACCGTAAGATTTAAGTAATCCAGCTACTCCACCAGATAGAGTTTTAGATACTTTATTTTTAACTGCTACAGTTTGTTCCATATCAACTGTAAATGCATCATTTACAAGTTTGATACCACGATCTTTTGCAGAACGGATGTAGTTAATGATTTCTGCATTGTGTAAGAATGTTTTTGTTGGAATACATCCACGGTTTAGACATGTTCCACCAAGTTCACGGTTTTCTACTAATGCTACTTTTCCTCCTAATTGAGCCGCTTTAATAGCTGCTACGTATCCAGCAGGACCTCCACCGATAACTGCTACATCATATTCTCCACGACGTTCACGTTTTGGTAATACTTCTTCTGCTTTAGTTTCAGGTACTTTAACATCAGCTGCTACTTCTTTAACAACTTCTTGAGCTGCTGCAGTTGCTCCATCAGCTCCTGGTACTGCTTCACCAGGTTGTCCAATCCAAGCGATTGTTTGAACTACTGGTACAGTTGATCCAGCTGGGTGAAGAATTTTTAATAATGTTCCACTTGCTTCAGCTTCAACTTCCATATTAACTTTATCAGTTACGATTTCAAGTAGGACTTCACCTTCTTTTACTTCGTCACCTTCTTGCTTAAACCATTGTACGATTTCGCCTTCTTCCATTTCACTTCCGGCTTTTGGCATAATAACTTCTACTGCCATGTTATAATCACTCCTTAATACACTTTTCTCTTATTTTCTTCTATATATTATATCATTATTAGATTAGTAATGATAGTGGATTTTCGATAGCTTCTTTCAGAGTCTTCATGAATTTAGCTCCTTCTAATCCGTCAACAACACGGTGGTCCGCTGTTAATGTTAATGTCATAATTGGTCTTACAGTAACTTCACCGTTTAATACTACAGGTTTTTGAACTGTAGCACTTACACCTAAAATAGCTGTATTTGGTTGGTTAATGATTGGCACGAAGCTTTTAACTCCATACATACCTAAGTTACTGATTGTAAATGTTGAGTCTGCCATTTCATCTGGTTTTAATTTACCAGCAAGAGCTTTAGTTGTAATTTCTTTAGAAGCTATTACAAGCTCTTTAAGACTCATCTTATCTGCACCTTTAATTACTGGTACTACTAATCCGCTATCCATACCAACAGCGATTGATAAGTTTACATAGTGGTGTAAATACATTTCTTTTTCATCACTTGATAATGAAGCATTTACATATGGGTGTTTCATTAATGATTTAATTACCGCTAATGAAATAAAGTCTGTAACTGTTGCTTTTTTACCAGTTTCTTCGATAATTGCATCAACAACTTTTTTACGTAATGCTAATAATTCAGTCATATCAACTTCAACATTAACTACAAATGTTGGTGCACTGAAGTAAGATTCACTCATACGTTTAGAAATAACTTTACGCATTGGTGACATTGGTACAGTTTCAACAATTCCCCATTGATTTTCATTTGGCGCTTTAACAGATTTTTTACCTGGTTGAGCAATTTCTTCTTTTTTAGCTGGCTCTGCTTTAGGTGTACCATTAAGTACTGCAAGAACGTCTGCTTTCATAATTTTACCATTTGGTCCTGTTCCAGCGATACTTTCAGTGTTAATTCCTTCAATTTGTGCAATACGTGCAGCAAGTGGAGAAATTTTAACTTTAGAGTTTAGTTTGTAATCTAAAACATCATCTTTGTGGATACGACCTTTTGCACCTGTACCTTTAACTTTAGATAAGTCAATTCCTTTTTCACGAGCATATGCTCTAGCTGCTGGTGTAGCACGAAGGCCTGAATAATCAATTACTTCCACTTCTTTAACTGGTGTATGATCAACTTTTTTCTCAACAACAGTTTCTGCTGGAGCTACTTCCCCTGTTGAAGTTGCCCCAGGAATTGCTTCACCTGGTTCACCAATCCATGCGATTGTTTGAACTACTGGTACAACATCTCCTGCTTGTGCTAATATTTTTAATAGTGTTCCGCTTGCATCAGCTTCAACTTCCATATTTACTTTATCTGTTACGATTTCTAATAGGACTTCACCTGCTTCGACATGGTCACCTTCATTTTTGAACCATTGTACGATTTCGCCCTCTTCCATTTCACTACCGGCTTTTGGCATAATAACCTCTACTGCCATGTTTTATTCACATCCTTCGCTAACTAAATTTTTATTTTTTATTTACAGCTTTTTTAATTGTTTCTTTGATGTCTTCTACATCAGGTACAACTAATTTTTCTAAGTTTTTAGCTGATGGAATGTTAGTGTCAGCTCCTGCAACACGGTAAATTGGGCTATCTAAGAAATCAAATGCATCACTTTCTGCGATACGTGCAACGATTTCTCCACCGAATCCACCAGTTTTGAATGAGTCGTGACAAACTACTAATTTTCCTGTTTTTTGTACAGATTTAACGATTAAGTCTGTATCTAATGGTACTAATGTAATTGGGTCAACTACTTCTACTGAAATTCCTTCTTCTTTTAACTCTTCAGCAGCTTTTAAGCTACGTTCTAACATTCTTCCCCATGATACTAATGTTACATCAGTACCTTCTGCTTTGATGTCACCTTTTCCGATTACACCAACTTTACCTACTTCAACTTCACCTTTACGTCCAAATAACGCTTTTGGTTCAATGTAGATAACTGGGTTGTTATCTCTAATTGCAGCTCTTAAAATTGAGTAAACATCTCCTGCTGTACCTGGTGCTACTACTTTAAGCCCAGGAATGTGACAGAACCAAGCTTCTAGAGCTTTACAGTGTTGAGCTGCAGCTCCTGTACCTGCACCAGATGCACAACGATAAGTAACTGGTACTTGTACTTCTCCACCTAACATATAACGCATTGGTGCTGCTTGGTTAACAATAGCATCCATACCAATTGTTACGAAATCCATAAATGTTACATCGATAATTGGACGCATACCAACTGAAGCAGCCCCTGCAGCAGCTCCACAAATCGCAGCCTCACTAATAGGTGTATCGATAACACGTTCAGAACCGAACTCTTCTAACATTCCTACTGTAGTACCGAAGTCACCACCGAAGATACCAACATCTTCACCCATTAAAAATACATTTTCATCTTCACGCATTTCGTGAGTCATAGCTTCTTTTATGGCTTCACGAACTGTCATAATTTTTGTTTCTTTAGTCATAACTATTAATCTCCTATTATATAAAATATTATTTAAATTATTTTAACCTAAAATATTAGTCAGCGTAGTTATCTTGGAATGCAATTGAACCATCAGCAAATGGTGATTCTTTAGCAAATTCTACAGCATCATCGATAGTTGCTTTTGATCTATCTTCGATTTCTTTTAATTCTTCTTCTGTAGCAATTCCATTTTCTAATAAGTAGTTTTTATATTTTACGTTAGGATCTTTAAGTTTCCATTCTGCTACTTCTTCACGACTACGGTATTTACCAGCATCTGAAGCTGAGTGTCCGAACCATCTGTAAGATACTGCTTCTACTAAAACAGGACCTTTTCCACTTCTTGCATGTTCGATAGCTTCTTGCATTGCATCGTAAACAGCTAATACATCGTTACCGTCTTCTACGTGAATTCCTTTTATTCTATAAGAAGCAGCACGTTCAGTAATATCTTTAACACGCATACATCTTTCTTGAGCCATTGAAATACCATATTTATTGTTGATTACATAGAAAATAAGTGGTAAATCCCAGTTAGATGCCATGTTTAAACATTCGTGGAAACTTCCTTCGTTAGTAGCCCCATCACCCATACAACAAATTACAACATTACCTGTTTTTTTCATTTTTTGAGCTAGAGCGGCACCAGTACTTAAACCGTGTCCTCCACCAACGATACCATTACATCCCATGTTTCCTTGTTCAAGGTCATAAACGTGCATACTTCCTCCACGTCCTTTACATTGACCAGTTTCTTTACCAAGGATTTCAGCCATCATACGGTCAATTTCAATACCTTTAGCAATTGTTTGCCCATGACCACGGTGGTTAGAGTACATTAAGTCTTCTTTTCTTAATGGATAAATAGCTCCAACGTTAGCTGCTTCTTCTCCTACTGAATAGTGAGTCATACCGTGAACTAAACCACGAGAGTATAGTTTACTTAACTCCATATCAAAATCTCTAATAAGGTGCATTAGTTCATACATTTCTAAATGCTCTTGTTTAGTTAAATCTTTTGATGTTTTTACCATAATAACCTCCAAAGTTTGTATATATATTTATTAAATGTGTATAAATTATGTTTTAATCATATATTACTTTAATAATATACAATGTTTTCGAAAAAAAGTCAAATCAATGAGCTCAATAAAATAACAATATTTATCTCAGTAATATTTCTTGATTCTGTACTACTACAATCTAAAACTTTCAACAAACAGAATAAAACAGATTTCTTCCATTTGCATATACTATCATTTTTCTTATTCTACACTTTATATAAACTCTCTCTAAATTTTTATAGATACAGAATTAAAATAAACTAATTAAAGATAGTAAGAATAGTTTTTTTAAAAAATTATGTTGTTTATTAAGAAACTAGCCGTAAATATTAAGTCTAATGTAAAGCGTTTTCTTGTAGATTTATATACTTTTAAACACTTAAAAATTGAAGTTAATTAATTATTCTTCAGAAATTATGTAAACTTTAAATTTCTATGAAGTAACCTATTAAATACACTAATGTGTATTAATTATTAAGATTTTTGATTGTGATTAAGTTACTTATCATATCTAAATATCATTTATTATAAATATTCCCACTTCATAATAGTATATATTTATACCAGCCCTGAAAAAAAGAGAGATCTGACACTTTCTCAGATCTCGTTTTTAGCTATGCAGCGTGTTTATTGCAGTGACAATCACCAGTTTTGCAATTTCCACATTCACAATCTTCTTTTGCGTTGTGGCATCCACAGGCACAACCTTCTTTACAGTCACAAGTTCCTTCAACACAATTTCCACATTTGCAATCTTCTACTGCATCATGACAGTGACAGTGGTGTTCACATTCACATTTAGTCATCTTTATCGCCTCCGTATTTTTATTCTATACTTAAATTTTATTATGTTTTATATAACAAGTCAATAGATTCTCGTCTTAAGTAACTATTACGATTTATATACCTGTAAATCGTAATAAGAACGATTTTTGTATCTCAAAATAAATTAGTTGAAATCACTAATTTATTTACTATTCTTTACCTATTATTTATTCCATATGTTATAATAAAGTTGAACTTTAGAAATTTAATAACATCAATACAAAAATATACTTATTCTAGATTTAATCTTATTTCAAAGGAGGAAAAATAGATGAAAAGTAGAAATTATTTAATCATCAGTCTTATGTTGTTTGTCGTACTTTCAATAGTTTTTTTCGTCACAAAAAACAACATTTATTATTATTTAACTATACCAATACTTATTTATGCTAGTTTTATGAGATATAATAGAGAAAAAGAAAAATTAATAATAAAAACAACTAAGATTCTTATTTTTTTAAAGTATGAGATTATAACATTCACCATGGCTTTTCTAACAATGTATTTACATTCATTATTTATCAATACTAGAATGTTTTCATCTGAATTATATCTTTTTATTACGACTATAATTTCTGTTATTTTTCTCCTAATCTATCTTATACTTCATATTAAGCGTACTCTGCTTATAAGAAAAGAACTACGAAATAACAATTCTAAATAACAAAAAAAGAAATCAGCTCACTATCGAACTGATTTCTTTATTTTTCTTACACTAAAATATTTATCAAATGAATTTTCTATGTCTTCAACCGCTACCACACCTAATAATACAACAGTTAAAATAAATATTCCTAAAATTAAGAATGATGGGTTCTCAACATAGTTGATATACGTTACGAATGGAAAACTTGAATAGAATCCAATCGTTAAACTTTTTACGATAATTGCTATAACTAATGTGCAAAGTATCATAATCAAGAATAAATTAATCGACAGAGCTGCTAGACAACCAAAAAACGTAGCAACTCCTTTACCACCTTTAAACTTAAAGACAACAGGTTTTATATGCCCTAGTAATACTAAAAGTATGCATATATATATTATTTTAGAATCAACAGCTAAAATTTTTAAAAGTATAACTACTAAAAATCCTTTGAAGAAATCTACCGCTAATACAAATAAAAACGATCTAGGACCTAAAATTCGTCCTGCATTTCTAGCACCAACATTACCTGATCCTTTATTAGTAAATTCTTCTTTATATATTTTTTCTAATAATTTTCCACCCATTATATTCCCAATAAGGTAGGCTAAAATCGCGTAAATTACCATTGAAATCATAACTTTTCTCCTCTCTTAAATTTATTTTTTATAATTCTTATTCCTTCACTTAAAAACATTAGACATCCTATAGAAAATGGAACAACATAATATGCTAATCTGTATATTACAATAGTTGCTCCTATAATTTCTGGGTTAATCCCTAAGTTTTTGAGACCAATTAGGACTAATGTGTCAAAAGTACCTAATCCTCCAGGAATCATAGTTAATAACCCCACTATTGAAGCTACTATTATAACTCCCATTATTTGCAATTCCTTATCAGCAACTAAATCACCTGTATAAAAATATAAAATCACTAGTATGATAAGAGCCGCAAATACCCATTCTAAAAAAGAAATCACTGTCAATTTAACACTCAAGTATCTATCCGTTCTAATTCTTGGTTTTCTCAAATTAAAAAATAGATACAATGGTAAAAATAACGACATCAGAATTAAAGAATAATAAAAAATTTTATTATCAGCATATAACGCCTGACCTGGAAATACATTAAGAACCACAAAAATTGATAACAAACTAATACCTGAAAGCATAGAAATTAAAATCATTCCTATTGCAGTAACTAATGTTTTTCCGTTTTTTGTATAAGGTTTATACATATAATATCTAAGTCCAGCACCAATAAAGCCACCAAAACCTAGAACCATATTCAGTGTGTTAGTCATAAAGCTGATTTTAAAAATACGGAATGAAGACATATTTTTCGTTAAATTAATAGCTTTAAGGACAAAATAATCGTAAAGACATAAAATACTTATACCGAATAATCCGAATAATAAAACTACTAAAAATTTCATCTCTCCTATAGTTAAGGTAAGATGATGTATTTTTTTAAAATCTAAACTAACTATCTCTTTTTTAAAATAGGAAAAAATTAAATAAAATATCAATAATCCTAAGCTTATCTGAACTAAATTCTTCAAATAATTAAAGGATCTACTCTCTGTAATATTTTTCATTCTTCTTTTCCTTAAATAATATTTATCTACTTTATATTAACATTTTATAACTTTTTTTTCAATACAATTAATTACATAAAATTATGACTACAATATTTTTTAATCTACATATTCATATAACTTATCTTCATATTCATTATATAACTCTGGATAACCTTTTTTCACAGCTTTTAAAAATGTTTTTCGAATTTTATTGACTTTTTGTACATAAATCAAAATAAACATCAATGTAAATATTACAATATACAAAATTAACATCTCAATTATAAACGCTCTATAGGCTCCTTGATAGAATCCAAGACATAATATGAGTGAAACAATAAAAAATACCATTACTACTGAAGCTTTAAAACCTTTTTTATATCTTGTATAATCATCTCTCACAATTTTACAGATTATATCTAATTCTTCTTTTGTATAACCTCCACTTTTAATTGATTTCAAAGTATAGCTCGGAAGTTTTTCAGATGTAAGTGCTAAAAATAATTTCGATAATATAGTTATCATACTTTCCCTCCTACTTCACATAAATATTACAGCAAAGAAAAGCTTTTTGCCCTCCTTTGCTGATCTATAATTAATTTTAAAGTTTTTTAATTAGTTCTGTAGTTAAAATTGACGAGTTTACTGCAGCTATTTGTAAAAATTCATCAAAAGTAACTCTTGTTCCTTCTTCTGCTTTATCACTTACACTACGGCAAACTATAAATTTTGTTCCAAATTGGTAACAAGTTTGAGCAATTGCTGCTGCTTCCATCTCAACTACTTGCATATTAGGAAAGTTTTTCAATATTCCTTTTTTTAACTCTTTATTAGAAATAAATGAATCTGATGTTCCTACTAAACCAAAGTGAATCTTATGATTTGGTAAGTTGATTTCAGAAGCTAATTTTTGTAACTCTTCATCACTCTTATATGCTGCTGGCATTTGCGGAACTTGACCTATTTCATAGCCAAACTCTGTTGCATCAACATCAAAATGTCTCACCTCTGTGGCAACAATCATATCACCAATTTCCATATCACCTTGCAGTGCACCACATGTACCTATATTAATCACATACTCTGGTTTATAGTGATCTAATAATAGAGTTGTAGCAATAGCAGCATTCACCTTCCCTGGTAAACTTAACATAAGAACAATATCTCGTCCTTCATATTTACCTTCATAAAATGTTACATGAGCTATTTTTTTCTCTTGTAAATTTTCTATTTTTTCTTTTATTATAGCCACTTCTTCTGGCATTGCACCGATTAATGCTATCATAATACTATTCTACCGCTAGAATTTTGATATCCATTGAATCTTCAGGTCCAGTTGGTAATGATACTTTCGCAACATCCCCTACTTCTTTTCCTAATAAAGCTTGTGCTACTGGAGATTCATTTGAAATTTTGTATTCAAATGGGTTAGCTTCCGCGCTACCTACGATTTTATAAGTTTCAGTTAAACCATCAGGTAATTCTTGATAAGTTACTGTGTTACCAAGACGAATTGCACTTGATTTTTCATCTAATTCGATAATAACAGCATAACGAATCATTTGTTCCATTTCTAGAATTCTTTGTTCGATAAATCCTTGTTCATCTTTTGCTGCATCGTACTCAGAGTTCTCAGATAAGTCCCCGAAACTACGTGCGATTTTAATTTTTTCAATTACTTCTGGACGTTTTACTTTTTTATAATGTTCTAATTCTTCAACAAGTTTGTCATAACCTTCTTGGGTCATTTGATATTCTAATTTTTCTTCTAAAGCCATAGTGGTACTCCTTTTTTTAGTCTACTCTATATTATATCTTTTTTTTAATTATTTTGCTAGTAGCGATTTAATTTTTGTTATTAAAATGTCGATAGCTATATCGTTATATCCACCATCTGGAACGATAATATCTGCATATTGTTTTGTAGGTTTAATATATTTCTCATGCATTGGTCTAACAGACACTAAATATTGATTAATTACTGATTCTACAGTTCTTCCACGTTCATTAATATCACGTAATAGTCGTCTTAAAATACGTAAATCACTAGGTGTATCAACAAAAATTTTAATATCCATTAATTCTCGTAGTTTTTCTGAATATAAACCAAACATACCTTCGATGATAATTACATCTTTAGGTTCTTGGTGTTTTTGTTCTTTACTACGAGTATGATTTACATAATCATAAACCGGAAGTTCGACAGCTTTCCCCTCAATTAATTCTAATAAGTGATTATAAAGTAACTCATTATCAAATGCACTCGGATGATCATAATTTGTTTTAACTCTTTCATCCATAGTCATATGGCTTTGGTCTTTATAATAATAATCTTGCTCAATTAAAGCAACTTTATCTTGAGTTAGCTCGTCTATAATTCTTTTAGTAACGGTTGTTTTACCACTACCGCTTCCCCCAACAATACCGATAATTTTTGGTCGTTTTGTAGTCATTATCGTCCCATTTCCTTTCGCATCATATTGCTTTTAAATACTCTAGAGTCTAATTTTGTTCTAATAATTTGAAGTGGATGTCTTGCTGCATCTAACAATTCACCATCTTCATCATAAATTTCCCCGATAACTTGTCTAAAAGTATCAATCTCAGGTCCAAAGAATTCGACTTCTTGACCTGTTTTAAAGAAGTTACGTTGTTGAATTGTTGCGATTTGAGTTTCTTCATCATAGTGAAGAACTTGTCCAACGAAATCATAATTTGTTTTCTTACCACCCTCATTTCCAAACATTTGTTCAGAATACTTAGGTATTTCATAGAAGAATGACATTGCTGTATCACGGTTAGCACATTTATATAGTTCTAATTTATATTCTGGCGTCATCTCAAAGTTATCTGGATCTGCACAATAATCATCAATTAGTTTTCTATACACACTTGCAACTGTCGCAACATAGTGAATAGATTTCATTCGCCCTTCAACTTTTAATGAATCTATACCTAACTCAATAATTTCTGGTACTGCTTCAATTAAAGTTAAATCTTTAGGACTCATCGCATATGGATTTGCTCCTTCATCGAATAACTTAGTATCTTCATCAGTTCCTTCTTCATAAAGGTCATAATTCCAACGACATGATTGACAACAACCTCCACGGTTACTATCACGAGCTGTCATGTAGTTACTTAAAGTACAACGTCCTGAATATGCTATACACATTGCTCCGTGTACAAACATTTCAATCTCAACATCTGTTTTTTCACGAATTTCTTTTATTTCCTCATATCCTGTTTCACGTGCTAATACAACACGGTGTACTCCTTCACTTTCCCAATATCTAACTTCTTTATAGTTTGAGATAGATTGTTGTGTACTAATATGTACCTCTACTTTTGGAGCAACAGCTTTACATCTTTCGATGATATATGGATCCGCAACGATTATACCACGAACACCTGCATCTTGAAGTGCCATTAAGAATTCATCTAATCCTTCAAAGTTTTCATCGTGCGCGATAATATTCGCTGTTACATAAATATCAGCTCCATATTTTGCAGCAAATTCACAACCTTCTTTTATCTCTTCGATTGTAAAGTTATCTGCGTTACTACGAAGTCCAAACTCCTGTCCACCTAAGAACACAGCATCTGCTCCATAGTGAATAGCTATTTTTAATTTTTCTAAGTTTCCTGCTGGAAGCAGTAATTCTGGTTTTTTTGTTATTACTCTCTTGCCGTCTCTAATTTCTGAAATATTTGGTATTGCCATAAGTTTAGGTCACATTCAAGTATGACCCATCCTCCTTGTCTTTTTTATTAGGTTTTATATAGGAAACCTTATCCTCTTTTCAACATTTAAAATATGATTAGTACATAGTTTTCTTATAGAAGAATCCTAAGTCAACTTCTCTATATTTTGGTTTAATTCTCTCTATATCATTATAGAAATCTTGCTTTTCATCTTCATATGCTTCTTTATCTTCGTAATAAAGATCGATAGCATCACGATAAATCGTTACTACTTCTGTAATGTAATCTTCATCTTTTAAAACACCCTCAATTTTGAATGCAGATACTCCCGCTTCAATTAGACGATCTAATTCTTCAATAGCACAAATGTCGTTTGCACTCATAATATGTGTACCGTTAGAATCCTCAAAAATCGGGTAACGTTCATTTCTATCTTGGCTATATAGGAATAATTTTTTCGAATTACTATATTCCTCGATGTATTTTTCTTTACCGCTATACATGAAATAATTATCAACTAATTTCCTTACTGATTGGAACATACAAAGCATCCCTTGTACCTGAACTTCAATCTCATAGTCGCTTTTTCCAGTAATTTCAAGAATCTCATCGATTGTTAATTCTTTCGAAAGACATGTTCTATATGCTCCACGTTTCCCCCAGTAATTACAAGAGAAAGAGTTCGTAGCTAATGTATGTGGATCCCATTGAAGTTTGAAATCTAAATTCTCTTCTCTTAAAATTGTAATTATTGTTGGTTCTCCATATATTAAAGCATCTACATCTAACGTTGATAGATAATGTAAATAATCAACTAGGTCATCTATATGCTCATTATGGAATATTGCATTTACACTAACATATGCTTTTTTCCCTGCTTGATGTATAATCTCAATAGCTTTTTTTAATTCGTCTCTCTTAAATTCACCAGCAAGACGTAATCCATATTTTTCTTCACCTATTACGAAACTATCAGCTCCTACGTTTATAAGTTCATAAATATGATCTATACTTTTCGGTGTTACAACTAACTCTACTGTCATTTTTTATCCTCTCTTAATAAAATTTACTAACTTCACAGTTCTATAATTTTATTTTCTCGTTGTTATAGTTATTCCATCTCCAAATGGTAATATTACACTCTCATAGTTTTCATGTTTTAATAACCATTCATTGTAATTATTAATTTTTCTAGAAAGTTGTTTTAAATCTCTACTATGTTTAATAATACTTGGATCTGCAACCATTCCCTTGAATAGCACATTATCCGTAATAACTACAACATCTTCAGCAAAATATGGTTCATATAATTCAAAAAACTTTCTACTTTGACTCTTAGCACCATCGATGAACACTACATCATAAGGTGCATTTGCTACGACTTCATCTTGAAGTTCTAATGCATCAGCATGAAGTAATGTTATTTTATCAGTAAGATTTCGCTTTTCAATATTGTTTTTTGCTTCTTTATACATCTTATCATCACGCTCAATAGTAGTAACATTACATCCTATTCTCTCAGCTAATTTAATTGACGTATAACCAATTGCAGTTCCTATTTCCAATAAATTCTTAGCTTTCTTAACTTTTAGCATTTGAATTAAAAATCTTATCCCGATTTTATCAATTATTGGAACTCTATTTTCTTCAGCAAATTTTTCTAATTCTAAGTAAAATTCATCAAAGTCTTCTAACAAATCTATAACGTATAAGTCATCTTTTGATTCTATCGCAACCATGTTTACCTCCATATTTATACATCATTATATAATACCATATAAGTTGGTATAAATGCAATTATAAAGACTAAAAAAGAAAGTAACCCTATATTTTATGATTCTATAAAAATCACTAATACAAAGTTACTCCCACATAGTTTTTTATATATTCAAAAAATGTACTAAACTCATCTAAATTTAGAAAAGTCTATCTCTTATCAAATTTACTATTTTTATCATCTATTAAAATTAGTTGTTCTATTTTTTTAATCCTTTTCGTATAAAGTCTAAAGCAACATATACTAAATATAAAAATACAACAAAACCGATAACATCCGCAACTGGACTAGTAATCGCCTTATAAAAATAATCTAAATCATTCATAATTCACATCTCCTTTTTTACTACTTTATCATAATACTGTTCACACACATTAAAAAAATAAATTACCATTGTAATCTCTCCTTTAAATTTTAATAACCTATTTTTTATTAATTTCCCCTTTTATTTTTGTACATATGAACAGTATTCTTCTCAATAAATGTAGCTTATATTCTTTACTTAATTATATCAAATAAAAAAATCAATATCAAATTATGCTATAAAGAAAAAGAGGTTAACCAAAGTCAACCTCTTTATTAAAATCTTATTTTTCTAAAGCTTGAACAGCTGTAATTAATGAAAGTTTATATACATCTTCTGCATTACATCCACGAGATAGGTCATTCACAGGAGCGTTTAATCCTTGTAAGATTGGTCCTACAGCTTCAAATCCACCTAGACGTTGTGCAATTTTGTATCCAATATTACCAGCTTCTAGACTTGGGAACACAAATACATTAGCATCTCCTTGTACTTTTGAATTAGGAGCTTTTAATTTAGCAACTGAAGGTACAACTGCAGCATCGAATTGTAATTCACCTTCTACCGCCAATTCAGGTGCATTTTGTTTAACTAATTTAGTAGCTTCTGCCACTTTCGTAGTATCTTCAGTAACAGCTGAACCTAAAGTAGAGAAACTTAACATTGCTACTTTTGGATCAACGTTAAAGCTTTTAGCTGTTTTTGCACTTTCAATTGCAATTTCAGCTAGGCCTTCTGAATCTAATGTTGGGTTAATCGCACAGTCAGCAAATACATAACGTTTGTCTTCTTTACTCATAATGAATGCACCACTTGTACGTTTTGTACCTGGTTTAGTTTTTATTATTTGTAACGCTGGACGAACAGTATCTCCAGTAGAGTGAATTGCTCCAGATACTAATCCTTCAACTTCACCTGTATATACTAACATAGTTCCGAAGTAGTTAACATCTTTTAATAATTCACGAGCTTTTTCTTCAGTTACTTTTCCTGCACGACGCTCTACAAACTTAGCAACTAATTCTTCTAATTTTTCGTAGTTTTCGTGATCAATAACTTCCAAGTTAGAAACATCTAAAGATAATCCTTTAGCAATCTCTTCTACTTTTTCTTTTTTTCCAACTAACACAGGTTGAACATAACTAGTAGCGCCTAACTTAACAGCCGCTTCTAATACACGCTCATCATATGCTTCTGGAAGTACGATACGTACATTTTTCCCTTCTAATTTTTGTTGAAGTTCTACAAATAAATCATTTGCCATCTTCATTTCCTCCTAATTGTATATAATATCTTTAATATGTCTTATCGGCTTTAAGCTTAAAGCGTCAAATAAACTTCCCTTACCTAGAATTGTATAGCCTAGCAATAATCCAATATAAAATATAATTATCATTAAGGCTATATTACGCAAGTATCTTGTTAACTTATCATTTAGTTTCATAATGAAATCCTACTCGTCTATTCTTTGAATATCTGCACCTAATTTTCTCATTTTTTCTTCGATGTCAACATATCCTCTATCAATATGATAAATGTCAATAACTTTAGTAGTTCCCGTTGCCATTAATCCCGCAATAACTAATGCCGCTCCAGAACGTAAGTCTGTTGCTCTTACAGTAGTTCCTTCTAAATGAGGTAATCCCTCAATTAGTGAACTTCTACCTTCGATTCTAATTTTAGCATTCATTCTACGTAGTTCTTCTACGTGCATAAATCTATTTTCAAAAACTGTTTCTGTAATTGTACTTGTACCATCAGCTAAAAGTGTTAATACACACATAATAGATTGCATATCAGTTAAGAAACCTGGGTGTGGTAGAGTTTTAACATCTACAGGTTTTAAACTATCCAACTTATTACTTACACGCATAGAGTTTTCATCTACTACTTCAATGTTAACTCCCATTTCACGCATTTTACTCACTAAAGCAACATTATCTTTGTATGGAGCTCCTTTAACAAGAACATCTCCTTTAGTTGCTGCAGCCGCAATCATGTATGTTGCCGCTTCTACACGGTCTGGCATTACTGAGTATTCAGCTCCTACTAGTTTTTCAACACCTTCTACAACTAAAACAGAAGTTCCTTTTCCTTCAATCTTAGCACCCATTTTTATCAAGAAGTTAATCATATCTTCAATTTCAGGTTCTTGTGCTGCATTTACGATTGTAGTTTTACCTTTTGCTAAACAACTAGCCATAATTACATTTTGAGTTCCTCCTACACTTGGGAAATCAAAGAAGATAGTTGTTCCTTCTAATTCTTTTTCTGCACGAGCTTCTACAAACCCTGCATCTTGAATAATTGTTGCACCTAGTGCTTCAAATCCTTTTAAATGTTGATCAATTGGTCTACTTCCAATTGAACATCCTCCTGGCATCGCTACTTTAGCACTTCCTTCACGTGCTAGCATTGGACCTAAAACTAAAAATGATGCACGCATTTTACTAACAAATTCAAAAGAAGCCTCTGTTAATAATGGATTTCTCGCATCCATTTCTAATGTATTTTCATCAGGTCTATAATCTATTTTCACTCCTAGACTTTCAAATAATAATCCTATTGTTTTAATATCTGATAATTTAGGAACGTTATAAAATTTACTTGTACCCTCTGTTGCTAATAATCCAGCTGCTAATATTGGTAAAGCAGCATTCTTCGCACCAGAAACTTGTACTTCTCCTATTAAAGGTGTTCCACCTTTAACAACTATTTTTTCCAAGTTGTTTCCTCCATCTCTATATTTACATTTTATATCACATATAATACTACCACAAATTAATAAATAAATAAAGTTTGAATAATTATTTTAATATTTATTTTATTAAAAAATATAGTTTCTATTATCAAATAATGAAAAACTAATTTAAATTACATAAATGAATAATTATTATCTTCTATCATTTAAAAATCTAATTCTAAAAAAGTTATTCTACAAAAAAGGATAATTTCATAAAAAATACTTTTTATGATTTTATAATTTTGTAGAATAACACTTTTTTATTTACTTTACTCTATTTCTAATGAATAAAATTATCAATTACAGTTCATCAAAGAAAGATAATTGAGCTTTTTCAGGCAGGCCTTTTAATGTTCCCATCTCTCTTAAATACTCTACTACTGTAGATGAAACACTTCCTCGTTTCGAAAAGTCTTCAATTGAAAGGAACGATTTTTCTTCTCTCGCTTGAACTATTTTATTCGCTACGTTATCTCCAAGCCCAGGTACTATTGAAAATGGTGGAATTAAAGTATTTCCTTCAATGATATAATCATGGCTTGCTGATTTTTCTAAATCAACTTTTGAGAATGTAAAACCACGTTCCATCATTTCATTAGCTATCTCATAACTTACTAGAGCATCTTTATCTTTATTCGATAATTCATTCTTATCTGTAGTTTTTATTTCTTTAATTTTTGCTTTTAATGTTTCTGCTCCCTTAACAACGGTTATAATATCAAAATCACTCGCTCTAACTGAGTAATATGCACAGTAATATGTAAGTGGTTGATGCACTTTAAACCATGCAATTCTTAAGGCCATTAATACATATGCACATGCATGGGCTTTAGGGAACATATATTTAATTTTTTTGCATGAATCAATATACCATTCTGGTACATTATTATCAATCATCGCTTTTTCAAAATCTTCAGTGAGACCTTTACCTTTCCTAACACTTTCCATTATTTTGAAAGATAAACCTTCTTCTAAACCAGCATGTATTAAATATACCATGATGTCATCACGACATCCAATTACATCTTTAAGTTCACATGTACCATTTTTGATTAATTCTTGTGCATTACCTAACCAAACATCGGTACCATGAGATAATCCAGATATCTGAACTAACTCCGAATATGTAGTCGGCTTCGTATCATCTAACATTTGAATAACAAAGTTTGTTCCAAATTCGGGTATTCCAAAAGTTCCACTTGCTGAATCCACTTGATCTCTAGTTACACCTAGTGCCTCAACTGTTGAAAAAATACCCATTACTTCAGGATCAGATACGTCAATTGTCTTAGGATCTATTCCTGATAAATCTTGAAGTTTTCTTATCATAGTCGGATCATCGTGTCCAAGTATATCAAATTTTAAAATATTATCGTGAATAGAGTGGAAATCAAAGTGAGTAGTTCGCCATGGACTCGTTTCATCATCCGCCGGGAATTGGTACGGCGTAAAATCAAAAATGTCCATATCATTTGGAACAACTAGTATCCCTCCAGGGTGTTGACCAGTAGTTCTCTTAGAGCCTTCACATCCTGCTGCTATTCTTTCTATATCAATACTTCTTTTTTCTACTTCATTTTTCTCATAATAATCTCTAGTAAATGAATAAGCCGTCTTTTCGGCAACTGTCGATATTGTTCCCGCACGGTATACGTAATCCTCACCAAAAATTTCTTTCGTAAAGTTATGTGCCGTAGCTTGATATTCTCCAGAGAAGTTTAAATCTATATCGGGTACTTTATCCCCATTAAATCCTAGGAAAGTCTCAAACGGAATATCCTGACCGTCTTTAATCATCTTCACATCACAATGAGGACAATTTTTATTCGGAAGGTCAAATCCTGAAGCATATTCTGCATTTAAGAAGAATTCACTATGTTTACATTTTGGACAAACATAATGTGGCGCTAGCGGATTAACCTCTGTAATCTCCATCATCGTAGCAACTAATGATGAACCAACAGACCCCCTTGATCCTACAAGATATCCATCATCAAGTGATTTCTTAACTAGCTTATGTGAAATTAAATATACTACACTGAATCCATTACCAATAATAGATGCAAGTTCTTTTTCTAATCTTTTTTCTACTATTTCTGGTAACTCTTCTCCATATATTTTATGAGCCATATCATAACTTAGATTACGAACTTCATCTGCTGCCCCTTCAATATTTGGTGTATATAACTTATCTTTTAACGGAACTACTAACTCAATCATATCGTTAATTTTATGAGTATTTTCTATAACTATTTCTTCTCTTAATTGTTCATCAAGATAAGAGAATTCTTTTAACATTTCTTCAGTCGTTAAAAATGTTGCCATGGGTTTTAAGTCTCGTGCACCAGGATTACTTTTCACCGTTAGTCTTAATATTTGTCGATAAACATGTTGATATTCATCTAAATAATAACAGTCCCCTGTTGCTACAACTATTTTTTCTTTTTTCTCTGCTAATTTTATTAATTTTTTCAGAATTTCTTCTAACTCGGCATTATCTGATATTCTTTCATTTCTTATGAAATTAGCATAATGATGTTTTGGCTGAATTTCTATATAATCGTAAAAATCAATTATATTTTCCACCTTAGCTTCTTTTGAGTTTAACAATTCTTCAAATACTTCATTATCACCATTACCACTACCGATTAATAAATCTTCACGATATTGTTCTAATAAGCTACGTGGAATTGTAGGCTTAGCTGAATTTAAATATTTAGTACAACTATAAGATACTAATCTAAATAAATCTTTCAATCCTTTTGCATTCTTAACTAAAATTGAACATGGAAAAGTTCTAGAGCGTTTATGTGCAAGTTCTAAATCAATCTTTTCATCAATCTCATTATGATATTCAATGCCAAGTTCATACAATTGATCTAACATTTTCACAAAAATCTCTGCAGTAGCTTTAGTATCATAAATTGCCCTGTGGTGTTGTACTAAACGCACTTTATATAATTTGGCTAAATTACTAAGACCATGCCTTTTAGCTTCTTTATTTTCGGCACGAGAGACAAATAACGTATCTATACTAGCATTATTCTTATTCTCTAAACCTAGTCGCTCAAAACATGTATCTAAGAAACCAAGGTCAAATTTAGCGTTGTGTGCTACTAATATGTCATCTTTATCTAACCAATTATAAAAATTAGTCATGACTTCTTTTTCTAATGGAGCATCTCTAACATCATCATTAGTAATACTCGTTAATCTTGTGATTAATTCTGAAATAGGTCTTTGTGGATTAATGTAACTTTCAAAACTGTCTATTTCAGCTCCATTTTTCACCTTAACCGCAGCTATCTCGATTAGTCTATCACGTTCGGCAGAAAGACCTGTAGTCTCAACGTCAAATACAACATAAGTAGCATCTTTTAATTTAAGATTCTTTGGGTTAGTTGTAGCAGTAATACTATCATCCATAATAAAAGCATTAAGACCATAAATAGGTTTAATATCTTTTCCTTTTGAACTTAGACAAATTTCTGGATATGCTTGAACTCCATAAGTATCAGTGAAAGCAATAGCTTCGTGTCCCCAATCCATAGCCCTAGCTATATATTCTTTCGCAGAAGAAATACCTTCTAACTGACTCATTTTTGTATGAGTATTTAACTCTATTCTTTTTTTACCACTATAATTATCTTTCTTTTCATCTTTGTGAGCAACCTCAATGGACTTCGGTTCAATAATTGTATCTCTTAAATATGGATCATTACTAACACTTCCATGAATCTTAAGCCATTGCCCTTTTTTTATTCCTTTTACTAAATCGATAAGTTCATTTCTTCTTTTATTTTGAAACTTAGAATTAGGATTATTACCAAATAGTCTTAGTATTATAGAATCACTGTAGTCAGTAAGTTTTAAGCGGTATTGACTTGAACCATTTCTATGAACAATTTCTTCAGTTCCAAAAACTTGAGCCATTATTGTTACATCGCCGGCATAACCAATAACATCCTTAATTTCAACGATATCTTCATCACGAATTTCTTGTCCATAACGAGTTCCCCCACCTCCACCGAAGGCAGCAAATTTTTTCTCAGGTTCTTTTGGTTTTCTTTCCGCATTTTTCTTATCAATTTCTTCTAGTTTTACAATTTCCTGGGAAATCTTCTCTTCTTGACTTTCTAACACCGCTTCTACATCAGTTTTAGAAAAGTTAGGAATGATATCTTTAATTGCAATACCAAGGTTAGAATAACTACTTATTATCTGGTGTTTTCTCTCATTAATAAAGTTATTCCAAATAGACGGAGCCATTATTTTCATAGTTAAAACATTGTTGTTTACATCTATTTCACTAAATAAAATACTCTCTAATAAAACTTGAGATATTTCCGAAAAATTCTCTAGTATTATATATTTCCAAAATTCTTTTATTTGCTCATCAGTTACAATATTACTTGTCTTTAAGCGATAATTAACAACATAATCACCCATAAAACTTTCACGTAATTTTTGTATAAGTAATGTTAATTCATCTGCTAACGGCAAAGTTTCACCACTGAAATTAAATGTCCATGTCTTATTTTTATTATCTTTTTCTATATTATCTAAAGAAAAATTAATAAGTTTTGAGCCGGCTAATCTTTCTTCTAATTCTAATGTTTTAACCAATAAAGAAAAATGTTTATTACTCATGCTTCCTCCTATAGTTTTACTAAATCGACAAATTTTTATAATAAATATCGTCTAAACGAAAAAAATCCATTCATTTTGTTTCTACTTTGACAAAATGAACTAGCTTTTTAATAAGACATTATTATAAATTATCAACACAATATAATTTTATACTTATTTAAATTATACTAAAAATACCAACTAAAAACAAATGGTTATTTTCTATTAACTACTTATTTTTAATTGGTATTTATTATTTTAACTTTTTCTTATTATTTGTAGAATGCTTCTACTTTAGCTAATACATCCGCAACTTCTGTATCAACTTTTTCTAAAGTTTTTCTTTCTTTAACTTCCACGATTCCTTCACCAGCTTTTTTACCTACAACTACTTGTAATGGAATACCGATTAAATCCGCATCGTTAAATTTAACTCCAGCACGTTCTGCTCTGTCATCATAAAGTACTTCATACCCAGCAGCCGTTAACTTAGCATATAATTCTTCACTAAGTTTTACTTGTTCTTCTTTCTTAACATCTACACATACTAAGTGAACTTGATATGGAGCTACTTCTTTAGGCCAGATAATTCCTTTATCATCACTATGTTGTTCAATGATTGCTGAAATAACACGAGTTACCCCGATTCCGTAACATCCCATATAGAAGTGATTTGCACGACCATTTGCATCTAAGTAAGTAATGTCCATAGATTCTGAGTATCCTTTACCAAGTTCGAACACTTGTCCTACTTCGATACCTTTAGCGAATTTAACTGGTCCTGATAAGTCTTCAGCTAAATCTCCTTCTTCAATCATACGAAGGTCGTAGTGAGCATCGATTTCATAATCCCCTGGATTTACATTAATATAGTGGAATCCTTTTTTGTTAGCTCCGCAGCTGTGATTGTACATATATTTAATAGCATTATCACCGATTACTTTACAGTTTTTAATGCCAAATGGTCCCATGTAACCTACTACACTTCCCATAACTTCTTCAATTTCTTGCTCAGTTGCCATTTCTACTTCAGAAGTTCCTGTAGCTTTCATGAATTTAATATCATTAAGTTGATCGTTACCACGCATAAGAACTAAATAGAATTCTCCATCAGCTTTTAAAGCTAATGCTTTCATAGCACGGTTTACTTCAACACCACAGTATGCAGCGATTTCATCGATAGTTTGTTGATTTGGAGTTTCTAATAAACTACGATCTTTTTTCTCAAAACCAGTAGGCATAGTGTAGTTTTGTTCAACTACCGCTGCAGTTTCAATATTTGCTGCGTAATCACTCTCTTCAGTATACGCAATAGTATCTTCTCCAACTTCTGCTAAAGCTTGAAACTCATGAGTATAGCTTCCTCCGATATTTCCAGAATCAGCTTTTACCGCACGATATTTAAGTTCAAATCTATCAAAAATATTACTGTAGGCTTGATAATAATCTTTATAAGTTTCTCTTAAAGATTCTGGTGTATCGTGGAAAGAATAACCATCTTTCATGATGAACTCTTTACAACGTAATAAACCTAAACGTGGACGAATTTCATCACGGAATTTAGTTTGAATTTGGTATAAGTTCACTGGAAGTTGTTTATATGAAGTTACCATGTTACTAACTGTTTGACAGATAATTTCTTCAGCGGTTGGACTTAATGCATACCCAGCATTTTTTCTGTCTGTAACACGAATTAACTCGTCTCCCATTTTGTTCCAGCGACCAGATTTTTTCCAATATTCATCTGATTGTAAAATTGGCATTAATAATTCTACAGCACCAATTTTTTCGTGTTCTTCTCTTATAACTTTTTCAATTTTTTGAATTACTTTAGTAGCTAAGGGAAGATGAGTGTAAACTCCTGCAGATACCTGCTTCACCATCCCCGCTTTAATAAGCAACTTGTGACTTGTTGCTTCTGCAGAGGATGGTACTTCTCTTGTTGTTGGAATAAATGTTCTTGATTGTCTCATAACAATACCACCTCTCATTTTTAAAATTACTTATATTATACCACAAAACTTATGATTTTTTTCAAATAATTTCACTTTTTTATAAATATATTACTGTATTACATAGCTGTAATTTATTGTTATTAAATTTTAAATATTACATTTAAAACTATAATCAGTGTTACTTTCACTTTCTATTGTATTTTTTTATTAAACACTTACTCATGAATTTAATACTGTTATATATCTTTTTTTACTACACTAATAGCGATTTTCATTATTACTAATTTATCAACACTTTTTATCTTTATCTTCTGTTACTTCTTTTTCAAGATTTTTTCGAAAATATTATATTTTTAGTTGTTAGTAATTTAATTTTTTCTAATAATATAGTATAATAAATAAGATAATTATTTATGGAGGGATATATGTTTAATTATCCTAATAAAAAAGGTAATTTTATTCAAAAAACTAAGTATTCTAATAGAGGGATGGAACTTGAAGAGGATATAAATTTTGCGAATAAATATTATTTAAATAATGACATAGCTGTAATTCATAAAAAACCAATTCCTATTCAAATTGTTGAAGTTAATTATCCTAGTAGATCTAGCGCTATGATTACTAAAGCATTCTATAAAACACCTTCTACTACGGATTACAACGGTCTTTGGAATGGAAAATATATTGATTTCGAGGCAAAAGAAACTAATTCAGCCACTTCGTTTTCTCTAAATAATATCCATGATCACCAAATCGAACATATGCAAAAAATTTTAAATCACGGTGGAATAACTTTTATCATAGTTCGTTTTAAAAAGATAGATAGAACCTTTATTTTACCTTTTAAAAATTTTATTTTCTTTCATAATCGAGCTAATAACGGAGGAAGAAAATCAATAAAACTTAGTGAATTTGAAGAATCGGCATTTGAATTATCATTCAACTATAAAATAAGATTAGATTATTTAAATATTATAAAAAATAATGAAAGTGAGTTTTAATAACAGATGAAAACTTTGTTTAAATATATAAGTTCAATCTTTTTTTCAATCTGCTTAGTATTATTCTTTGTTGTTATGATACTATTTGCACGTGAATTAAGAGATGTTCCTGATATTACTCAGGCAAACTTACAAGATCCTTTATCATCGGAAATCTATGATAAAAATCTTAATTTAATCGCTACTGTTGGAGCTGAAAAAAGAGAATATGTATCATTAGAAGATATCCCTAAAAATATAACTGATGCGGTTCTTTCAACAGAGGATACAAGATTCTATTCTCACCTTGGGATCGATCCTATTCGTCTTATCAAAGCAGTTCTTGTTAACATACGTTCTAATTCTGCTCAACAAGGTGCTAGTACAATAACTCAACAAGTAGTAAAAAATTCATTACTTACATCAGATAAATCGTTACAACGTAAAATTCAAGAAGCATACTTATCTTTAAAATTAGAAAATAAATACTCTAAAAAAGATATATTAGAAATGTATATGAACAAAATATACTATTCTGATGGACAATACGGTATAAAAACAGCTGCCAAGTATTTCTATAATAAAGAATTAGATCAGTTGACTTTACCACAAGTTGCTCTTTTGACTGGTATGCCTCAACAACCAATATTATATAATCCTTACGATTATCCTGAACAAGCTAAAGAACGACGCGATACTGTATTATATGCACTTTTAAGTAATGGAAAAATCTCAGAAGATGAATACAATAATGCAGTTAATACACCAATTACTGAAGGTATTGTAAGCAAAACAAAAGAAGAAAGAGCTAATCAACACACTTATAATCCTAAGTTTGCTGCTTACATAGATCAAATTACTAAAGAATTAAAAGAAAATAAAAACTTTGAAAATGTTAAAGATCCATTGTCTATGGGACTAAAAGTTTATACTAACTTAAATCCCGAATTACAAATGTATGTTCAAGATATGTTAGACAATCAATCTTACCCGATGACACCGCATGCTTCTCAAGCCGCTATTTCTGTTCTTGATACTAAAACTGGACTTGTTGAAGCTATCGGTGGAGGAAAAAATTATAAAGCTGGTGGTTATAACTTCGCAGTAGACGCACGTGTACAACCTGGTTCATCAATTAAACCTCTAATCGACTATGCTCCTGGGATAGAATATTATGGTTGGGACCCACAAACAACATTTTCTGATACACCATATAAAATAGCTGGAACTGAGTTTTATATTCAAAACTGGGATAGAATTTATCATGGAACAGTGCCTATGACTCGAGCAGTGTCTTGGTCTTACAATATTCCCGCAGTACGCGCTTTCGAATCTGTAGGATATGAAAGATCTAAACTTTTTGCTGAAAGATTAGGAATACCTGTAACTAAAGATGAACCTACTACAGCAATCGGTGGTAATGTTGATGGAGTTTCAACTTTACAAATGGCTGGAGCCTTTGCTTCATTCGGTAATAAAGGTTACTATAACAAACCTTCTACTATTGTAAAAGTATTTAATGCTAATGGTAAAGAATTGGTAAATATTAAGTCTGAGCCTGTAAAAGCAATGTCTGAGGAAACAGCTTATCTTATGACAAACGTCTTAAAAGGAGTTTTAACTGAAGATGGAACATCTCCTAATGGTAAAATTCCAAACTTTGACATGGCTGGTAAATCTGGATCTAGTACCTTCGATGACACCGCATATTACAACTATGGAATTGATGTAGTTAATTCTACAAAAGATAGCTGGATGATAGGTTATACCACTGACTATACTGTTGCAGTTTGGCAAGGAGCTGATGTAGTCGATTCAGCTGCTAAAGCTTTATCTTATGAGCAAGCAAAAACAACCCAAGTTATAATGGCAAATGTTATGAAGAAAGCTTCAGATAATAAAGTTCCTGCAGCATTTGAAAAACCAGCAGGAATCGAGTCGAAAAATGGAGTTGAATACGCTAAAGAAAGAAATAAAGAAACAGACTATATGTATGCTGGTAGTGATCGTGATGCTGTTTATCAAGCAGCACTTGCACAAAAACAACGTGATAATCGTTCTGCATTAACATCAGTATTTAATTCACTAACAAACTCAGCTACTAGAGCAACTATAAATCAAGGTACAGCAAATTCAAGAGCTTCTGCTAACAATACAGCAGGATCAACTAGAGCCGCCCAAAATAATCGTAGGCGATAAAATAAAAGAATCGTAAGAAATAAAAATTTCTTGCGATTCTTTTATTATTAATTCATAATTTTCTTATATATACTCTCACAGATAAAAAAATCTAACTCATCATCAATATCATAACTATATATTTTTTCCATCTTAAATACTTTTGTTCTTTTTGAATAAAATGTTTTATCCCTTAAATAATTGTCTTTTGTAGACATCCATATTGAACCATTTGGATAAATATTAACCGGCTCATCCTGTCTTCTATAATCACCACCATGCCTTGAAGGTATCAAATATCCATCATTTTCATCCATAAATAAACTTTTATTTAATCTATAATTACTAAATGACACTAAATGGTCACATTTTTCAAACAAATCAAAAGCATCTAGTATATGCTCTTTCTTTCTTATAGGTGATGTGACTTGCAAATTTATAAATATAAAATTTTCTTGTATGTCCTTAAATAAATAATTTAATGTATCGAATGTCGTTGAAGAATCTAGTGAAACATTTTCATCACGAATCTTATAAATACATTTCTCACCATATTCTTCTCTACAAATATCTAAATATTCTTCTGAATCAGAAGATATCCAAACTTCATCAAATTTGCCACTTTCCAATGCCACATCTATAGTATGAAAACATAATGGCCTTCCACAAAATAGCTTTATATTTTTGTCTGCTAGACCTTTTGAACTTTTTCTTATTAATATAATTCCAATTTTTTTCAAGTTTATCCTACTTCCTTATGATGTTTTATCATTAACTATTATAACACCATAATGCATTTTAAACTATACGATTATATAATAAATAAAAATTAGATATCTAATAACCTGTGCGGGGGTGACTCGACAAAATCTTGTTTCTACGAAATCACGATTTTTGAGTCACTACCACACAACCTTATTAATCTCTATGTTAGAAATTAAATCCTTCATAGAATATTCTATTTTTTCCTATCCCTTTTTCTTTTAATAGTTTTTCATATGAAATATTCATCACCATTGGGCCTGCAATAATATAATTATAGTCATCTCCAATTGGTAAATAATCACTTAATTGTTCAGAAGTAAACCTCCCATTTTGACAATATGATTTAAAATTACTTCTTTCATTCCATAATTCAAATTTTTCTTGATATAATAATTTCTTATCTTTTTTTACAGTATATAAAAATGTGATATCTTTATCGTCAAACTTATCTGCTAATCCAAGTAAAGGAACGACACCAATCCCTCCTCCAATAAGAACAAACTTTTCATTCTTACCAGATTTTTCTATCATTGAACTTAAGACTCCATATCCTCTTGTTAAATTAACTTTTTCTCCTACTTCTAAATTAGATAAATTTTCAGTAAAATCTCCTACTCCTTCTATCGACATTTGAACGTATCCATCACGTTCTGGAATATTTAAAATAGAAAACGGATGAGGTTCTTTCATTCCTTTTACATTCGGAAAAGAAATAAATGAAAAATCTCCCGCTTCTATTTTTCTTAAAACTGATTTACCAGTTGTTATTGTTAATTCAGTTATATTTTCATCTACTTTTCTGACATTTTTTAAAATACCAACTTGAACATTTAAGTATTTATTATATGCATAGTACCCGTATGCTCCAAACGCTATAACAGTGTATAAAATAACTAATACTGTAAATGGAACTATACTTCTAATATAAGGAATCAGAAGTACATGTAAAAATGCAAGTACCGCAGCTACTAAATTAAGCCTATGTATCCACATAGATAATTCATGTTTAAATATTTTTTCTAATACTTTCTTTATTTTCATCAAAATACTAATCCTTGAAGTTAACCAACCTGCCATAAAAACAAGAGAATAGACAATTATTGCCATAAATATATACATTGCCCACTCACCAGTTAATTTTATAAGTCCTGACGACTTTAGTAACTGATCATGCAAGTACATAAAAATTACGGCAAAAATTGCAGTTACTCCATGAATTATATACATATCTGGTAAACCTATTATTCTATCTAACCATTTAGGTTGAGTCGATAAGAATATTGCTGAAAGCATCCATGAATATGCAAATACTCCTAAATTAATCGCTAATACTCTACTTCCAAACACCTCAGGTAAACCATTTCCTACTGTTATTATTAATAGTAATGGTATCGTTAATAGTACTATTAACCAAATCATATTAAATATAAATTTATGTTCTCTCAACATCCGTTATTTTTCCTTCCTCAAATACTCTTTTAATTCCCTCTTTTGTTAACAAAATTCCAGTCAATTTATTTTTTTCTACAAATTCACTCCAAACATTTTTATTAGATACTATACCCACTGTTGCCATTATATCTACATCTGATAAGTATCTTCCAATAACTGTAACTTGGATATGCTCAATATCATTCTCACTTTTAATATGCTGGCCTTTTTTATTAATCCCCGAGGTTGCCACCGCTCCATTTTTTATACTGTATCTAGCTATTATCTTTTCTCTATCTTCAGGATTTTCTATCCCTATTTCCCAAGAAAAATCACTATCAAGACTAGTACCCACTTGCATATCTCCAGCTCCATTAATTGCACCAGCTTCTATAATATTATTATCAATTAATGGCTTAATATATTTCATAAAAACAGTTTCTATAGCCCAACCTTTAACAAGTCCCGTTGGATTATATTTTCCTTCAAAAAATGGATTAAATAAGCCTCGTGTCTCTTTTTCAGCTAAAATTGAACGACTGTAAACTTCTTGATATTCTAAATCAAAAAAATTTTCTTGTAAAACTTCACCTAAATCGGTATGCCTACTAACCAAACTATCAGGTAGAAATGTCGAAAATTTTTCTTCTACTTTTTTCAAATATTTATCAATCTCATCGATAACTTGATTCAATGCCTCTATTAAAGTTTCATCGAAATTATTCTTTACAAAAATAATTGTAAAAGGCATATTCATTCTTTTTAAAACATAAGTTTTATACTTAATCATCTTATTTAGCCTTATTTAATGCATCCTGTAATGAACCTTTGAATCCTTCAAAAGTTTCAGACGCTCCTGATACTAATGCAATATCACTACTCTGTGCTTCTATCGCTTCTTCAACATACTTAGGAAGCGCTGTCTTATTAATACTTTGTGAAAATTCTTCATCTGGTTGAAGTAGCACATTTACATTAGAAATCTTCCCACCTTGAACAACAACACTTACTTGAAAATCACCTTTATTTGTTTTAGTTACTGCACCTGTGTACGTACCATCTTTATACGTTACACCTTCTTTTGTTGAAGAAATTGTACTATTTGTTGTATTTTTTGATTCTTTATTTTCTGCTTGATTAGTGTTCTGCGTTTTTTGATTTGATGTTGTAGTTTGTATACTTGGTTTCACAAAAGTATAATACCCTGCTGTTAAAGCAGATGCACCTACTACTCCTATTAATGCTGTTTTCTTTATTTTACTCATGTTATCTCTCCTTTATTTCCTATACTTTTAAGGATAATATACCATATTTTTAATATATGACCTACTAGATTGCATTAATAAATATTATATTATTTCTAACTAAATTATAGCTAATGTGAAAATTTCAGAATCATATCAAAATTATTTCATTTTAGTTAACATAATTTTAAAATAAAAAATCTTTAGAGATATTTTTTACCTCTAAAGATTTCTTTTTTATTTCTTCGGTCTTGTTTCTGGAAATCTAAAAACAAAAATAATATAACAACCAAAGCAGCCCCCACATTGTATGCTGCGGTAATGATTGCACTTGTCATTATTTTCTTATCATTTGGTATAAATTTCGACACAAATGAATTTATGAAAACTATAATCATTGATCCACCAAATGCCATTATCATTCTAGATATTGTATATAGCCAATAATTATGAGTGAATATAGCAAAAAATGAAAAACATAGACAGAATAATGCTAACAGTGCAGCTTTTCTTGGATGTAATCTAATCAAAATAAATGCTGCTAATAAATTAGCTATAATTCTAGCAATTGTAATTGTATAGTTAACAACCTCAGATATTATAGGTGATACTTTCTCACCATTAAAATAATGATCTGTAATTTGTTTCGATAAATTTGATCCTGCTACCCAGTTTGTAGCAAATACTACATATGCTGTAATTAGCAATGCAAACATAATTATACCTTGCCTTCGAGTAGGAGAATTTGATGATAGTTCCATCTATTTACCTCTTTCTTTCTCTTTTAAAATTAGTACACCTATAAGATATTATAATACTATTTCTAAAATACTATATTCGTTTAATATAAATATTCAGAAAATACAAGAAAAATATGCTATTTACATTGCTTTTTCATGAAAATATTTTTAAAATTAAAAAAAGACTAATATCAGAGTATTAATCTTTTTTTCTAAATAATTTTTTTAATGATAATACTGGTTTATTCCTTACTATCTTGTCATTACCAATAAATTCTCTCATTTCTTTTAAACATTTTCCAGAATTTTTGACTATAAAATTGAAACTCCCAGCTCTTTTTGTATCGATAAAAAATCCTCTGATATATTTATCTCTAAAAAACATCTGTGCTCGTACTTTTTCAATCTCAGTCCAAGGTATTTGAATATAATCTTCTGGATTTCTATGATTATAGAACTCAAAAGCTTTATCTCCTACCATAACATCTCCATGTTTGTTCCCAATTGATCCAGTAAGACAATTAGCTTTCGTTGTATAAATTACCTTAGTATTCATTGATACTACCATAACTAACACCTCTACTCTATTTTCTTTACTAACTTTAAAAAGGAAGTTGAGACATCTTGCCTCAACCTCCTATGCTTTATTACATTACACCTGCTACGTGAGCAATTACACCTAAAGCGAATAATCCAAAGATTATTACTACTGGGCTTACTTTACGTTTTAATAACCACATACATACGAATGTTAATAATAACGCTGCAAATCCAGGAATAAGTTGATTTAAGTTATCTTGTAATGTTATAACTTTTTCTGGTGTTAATGAGAATTTACCACTTGTTGCTTTTGTAACAATATCTTGTAATACTTCACCAGTAATGTGTGTGCCTTTTTCTGGGAAATGAATAAATGCTTTTTCATCTAACGGTACTTTAGAAACTACCAATGGGAAGCTGATGTTAGTCCAACGTTGAACTAAAATCCCCATTACGAACATACCAAGGATTGAAGCTCCTTTTGTAATTGTTTGTAAAATACCACCTGAAAGGTCACTTGTAATTTCAGAACCTTTTTTATATCCGAATTCTTGTGTATACCATAAGAATCCAATACGGATTAAGTTCCATGCGATAAAGAAGAATAATGGTGCAATAATTGAACCACCAGTTGCTAATGAAGCTGCGATAGCTCCAAGGATAGGACGAACTGTAAACCAGAATACTGGATCCCCAATACCTGCTAATGGTCCCATCATACCAACTTTAACCCCTTGGATTGCTGCATCATCAATATCAGCTCCATTTGCTTTATCTTCTTCTAAAGCAAGTGTAACCCCTAGAATAGGTGCTGCAATATATGGGTGAGTGTTAAAGAACTCTAAGTGACGTTTTAATGCTTGAGTTGCATCTTCTTTGTTTGGATATAATTTTTTAAGTGCTGGGATTAAAGCAAATGCCCAACCACCATTTTGCATACGTTCATAGTTCCATGAACCTTGAAGGAACTGAGAACGTAACATAACGCTACGACGATCTTTTTTACTTAATGTAATTTTTTTCTCTGACATTTGTAGTTCCTCCTTATTAATAATCGTTTAAGATATCGCCTAGTGGATCCCCAGATGAAGTATTTCCACTTCCGCCGCCACCTTTGTTTTTAGAAAGGTTTAAGTAAATAATAGCTAAACATAATCCGATGATACCTGTTGCGATAAGTGTTAATTGGCTAATTGGTGCTAATGCAAATCCTAAGAAGAAGAACGGCCACACTTCTTTAGTTGCCATTAAGTTGATAACCATTGCAAAACCAACTGCAACTACCATTCCTCCACCGATTGCCATACCTTCTGTGAACCATTTTGGTAATGCTTCAAGAGCTTTTTGAACTACTGATGATGGAATGAACATTAATAATCCTGCTGGAATAGCAACACGTAATCCTTGAGCTGCAAGTGCTACGTAGTGCCAGAATTCAACTCCACGGAAGTTACCGTGTTCTGCTGCGCGGTCAGCTTGGTGAACGATAACTACTGATAGTGTACGAACAACCATTGTAAGTACAAGACCAACTGTAGCTAATGTAACAGCTGTTGCGATAGCAATAATACGCCCTTCAGCTGAGAAATCTCCAGCTTTAATGAAAATAATAGCAGATGCTACTGATGCTAAAGCTGCATCGGGAGCAACCGCAGCCCCAATATTAGCCCATCCAAGTGCTAATAATTGAAGAGCTCCACCTAAAATAATACCTTCTGATAAATGTCCTGTTGCTAAACCGATTAAAGAACAAGCAATAATTGGTTGATGGAATTGGAATTGGTCTAAGATACTTTCCATACCAGCTAAAAACGCAACAATTAGGACTAATATAACTGTTAGAATACTAAATTCCATAGTGTCCTCCTAATTTCTATTAAATTATAATTTTAAACCTTCACTTGATTTAGCTTCAATAAGTTTGAATAAATCTGATGGAGAATCGTTAGATACTTTACGAACATCAAATTTAACACCTAAATCACGAAGTTTTTTGTATACTTCTACATCTTCTTGATCTAACGATAATACGTTGTTAATTTGAACTTTACCAACAGAGTGAGCCATAGAACCAATGTTTAATTCTGGAATCTCTACTCCTTTTTCGATTACTGCAAGAGCGTCTTGTGGTGTTTCAAATAGTAATAATGCTTTTGTATCACCAAATCGTGGATCATTATAAACTTGAACAAGTTTATCCAATGGAATTACGTGTGCACGCACTCCTGGAGGAGCTGCTTGCTCAATAAGTTTTTTACGTAATTCATCTTTTGATACTGAATCTGAAACTACAATAATTCTGTTTGGATGAGTTGCTTTTGTCCAGTTAGTAGCAACTTGTCCGTGTAGTAGACGAGTATCGATACGGGCTAATACAAAGTCAATTTTCCCGTTTCCTAACACTGTACCTTCAGGAATCTCTCCTTGTGGTGCAGCTGTTGTGCTTTCAGCTACTTCTGCTTTAGGTTGTAGTTCTTCAGGGCGAACTTTAACCCCATCAATAGCTGTTGGTGTAATTGCTTTTGCAATCTCGTGAGCTGTTGTCATAGTGAATCTACTTGCGTATGCTTCGATAAGCATTGGTAAGTTTAATCCTGCTACGATTGCTCTTTTCTCTGGTGCTTCTTCAAATAACTTATTAGCTTGGTTAAATGGACTTCCACCCCAAAGATCGACAAGGAAAAGAATTTCTTCAGAATCTACTTTAGCGATAGCTTCTTGAAGTTTTCTTTGCAGGTCTTCAGGTCCTTCACTAGGCATAAATACAACTGATTCTACTTTTTCTTGTTCACCAAAAATCATAGAACCTGATTGTTTAATTCCTGCAGCGAATTCACCGTGACTCGCGATGATAATTCCTACCATCTTAGTACCTCCTTTTATAAAATACTTATTTTATTATGACGTGTATACCTTTGCATACAAATAAATTATATCATTTATTAATTTTTTTGTAAATGTTTAAGTTTCTTACTTTACAAATTTTGAGATTGATTTCTATTTTATAAGGTAGGATGGTAAACATATTTTTTTTATTATTTAAGCATAAAAACTATTAGTATAGCTTTTGTAAGTTAAATTAAGTTTTATTTTAGTCACTCTATATGTAAATTTTAATTTTAAAAATAATTATATGAAAATATTATTTTCAAACTTTCATAATATTCTTTCTATTTTTCTAAAATATAAAAATGGGAGTGACTCAAAAATCGTGATTTCAAAGAAATCGATTTTGTAGAGTCACCCCCGTACAGGTTATTAGATATCTAAAAAGCTTTTATAAAGCGAATTTAGATATCAATAAATCACTGCGTCTATGAGTTCTCATATACACTTTGTTAAATTTTATGATTTTTGGGTCAGCCCCATTCATTAACTATTTATCAATTATACTTGTATTATTTAATGTTTCTTTCCGGGAATAACATTTTCAGTACATTTAGTGATAATCTTCTTGACTTACCCGAATGTGGATAGATATGCATCATCATCATAGGATTAAAATTAGCCTCAATAACACCGTAATTTTCTCCATTTATTTCTTCTGTTATATCTGGAATAATCAAGTCAACTCCACATACTTTAGCCATCATAGCATCAGTAATTTCTACAGCTAATTTTTTATAACTTTCATGAACAGCATCTGTCTTATCTACAGAATCTCCACCTGTGCTTATATTAGAGTTTTCTCTAAGATATGCAACCTTGTTTTCTGGTAATATTGAATCGAAGTTTAATCCTTGTTCAGCTAATTGTAGTTTTTCAATCTCTCCTAATTCAATTTTTTTCAGTGGAGTTTTTTTTGCGTCTCCTCTTAATGGACTAGAATTTTTTATCTCAACTAATTCTCTAATTATATGTTTTCCATCACCAACTACATTGGCAGGAACTCTTAATAATACAGCTTCTGTTTTTCCTTCAATTACGAAAAATCTATACTCTATTCCTTCTATAAATTCTTCAATTAATATATCTTTATCTTCTTTTAATGCAAATTCTACAGCTTTTGAATAGTTTTCTAACGAATTTGTTCCATTTTTAAATATCGTTATACCTAATCCAAAATTAGTGCTTTTTGGTTTTATAACTATTGGTTTATTTTTTATATAATTAAACTTCTGAATTGCTTCATCTAAACTAGATACCTCATATCCTTTAGGTACTCTAAAACCTTTTTCAGCAAGAACTTTTTTTGTTACTACTTTATTTTCCATAATTAATGGAGAGATGTAACTATCTTTACTCGTCATATTTCCATTTTTTACATATTCAATATGATCTTTATTTTCTAAACGAATAAATTGATCATTTTCATCAATTACATCTACTTTAATTCCATTTTTTATAGCATCTTCTATTACCGCCTGTGTAGAGAGTTCCATGTTAGCAAAAGCACTTAATGAATAATATTCTCTTAATGCCTCTTCTTTATATTTTTCAGCAAGTTCGATACCAACTCTAGACATATTGTTATCTTTTTCATACTCAGCTAATAACTTAGCTCCTAGAGTATTTTTTGGATTTTGTAGTTCATCTATTTTTTCATCAATTAATTTAATATCATTGTCAAATAAACCTAATTCCTTAACTAGTTCTTTCATTTGACTTAATAACCATATTCCTTCTTCCTCATAAGGAACATTTTCATATGGATGAGTTAATGCGACATTTTCACTATACTCATAACCTAATGATTCTGAAGTTTCTTTATTCACTTCATCTAACCAAACTAATGTTTTTAGGAATAAATGAACAAATCTTATATCTTTTTCTAAAATACCAAAAGGTGCAAATGGATTTAAATCGAAAAGACGGAATTCCATATATTTAATACCTTCTTTAGGAAATTTCACGATAGTATCAGCACCTCTAAAACGAACACTAGAGTAAAATTCTTTTTCAGCTATTAGATTGCCATTTTTCACATAACCTGTAATATCTTCAATATATTTTTCTAATGAACTATACGATACTTTAATATCATCATCGTTAACATAGCCAAAGCGACTAGTACGTAAACTCCTCACATAATGATCAGGTTTTATTCCATTTGTAAAATACTTATCTTCAGCTAATGGAGAAGCTCCATATAGGTATATTAATATCCATTGGTATCTAATAAATTGCCTAGCTAATTTTAAATAAATTTCATTTTTTACTCTAACTAAATCTTTCTTAGTAATTTCTGAAATTTTCTCCATAAACTTATCATCAAGTTGGAAATTATAGTGAATTCCTGAAACCATCTGTTTATATTTACCATATTTTTCTACTAAATATTCTCTATATTCCACATCAGATTTTTTTTCAAATTGAGCAACTCTTATATCCTTTTCATCAGGTAAAATTGCTGGAATACTTAATGGCCATATGAATTCATTAGCAGGTATATTTTTAAGTGTAACCTCATGAACTGCATTTAATACTCTAAGTACAGATTTTTCACTGTTTTCTGGGGTTGTAATAAGTTCAACTTGTGATTCAGCAAAATCTGTCTGTATATATGGATTTTCATGACGTACTCCAAATACTTTTGGATGATCTGTTTTTGAAATCGTACCATCTTTTAAGATACGTTGTCCCTCTTTTTCTAAACCAATTTTTACATTAGTAAATATCTCTTCTAAATTATTATCTTTAATTAAATCTCTAATTATCATATTCTATCACTCTCTACATACAATCTAGTTACATTCTATCTTATCATAAATATACAATTTATAATAGAAATTAAACTCAAAGCAAAGTATATTATTACAAACACTTACAATATACTTCCTCTTATGTTATAATCAAATTACACTGAAGAAAGGGGTATGAAATTCGATAAACAATCGTATTTCTTATAATTACATGATTAAATTAATTGCTAGCGATATGGATGGCACTTTACTAAATAGTGACCACAAAATCCCAAAAGAAAATATAGAACTTATAAAATTTGCACAAAAAAATGGAATTCAATTTGTAGTAGCGACCGGAAGAGCCTATTATGAAGCATTACCAGCATTAAACGATGAAAATATAAAATGTGATGTTATAAGCTTCAACGGAGGAATAATATACGATAAGAATGGGAATATAATTAATATTACTCCAATGAAATTAAAAGATTTATACTATACAATTGAAATATTAAAAAGTTTAGAAATAAGCTATCAACTTTATACAAAAAACACAATTTATACAAATAGTATAGAAACTGATATAACTGCATATATAGATCTAATACGAGCAAATGGCGAAGAACCAAACGAACAGCACTTAAGACAAGAAGCTAGAAATAGACTTGCATTAGGACATATTACAGAAGTTGATAATATAGAGTTATACTTAAATCAAGAAAATAATCCTGCTATTAAAGTAATCGGTATATCAAATGATTTAGAAAAATTAAAACATGCTACTGAACTACTTTCAGGAAATGATAATATTAGTGTTACATCATCAGGCGCTAATAACGTCGAAATTATGGACAAAAAAGCAACAAAAGGTGAGGCATTAAAAATAGTCGCTGATATACATGATGTCAACTTAAAAAATGCTATTGCTATAGGTGATAATCTTAATGATCAAGCCATGCTAGATATAGTTGAATATAGTATTGCAATGAAAAATGGAAATAAAGATCTACAGAAAACTTCTAAATTCATCACTGACAAAACAAATTCTGAAGGTGGCGTTGCTGATTCAGTTATGAAATTATTAAAGGAAAAAAATGAATTCTACGAAGATATAAATCAAACACTAGTAGAAGCCGCTATAGAAGCTACAAAATTTGCGTACGTTCCATATTCAAACTTTAAAGTTGGTGCAGCAATACTCGCTGATAATGGTAAAATATACACTGGATGTAATATAGAAAATGCAAGCTATTCTCCTACTAACTGCGCAGAAAGAACTGCAATATTCAAAGCTGTTAGTGAAGGAGTAACAAAATTTAAAAAAATAGCAGTTGTAGGTGGTCCTAATGGAAATTTAGAGAATTACTGTCCACCTTGTGGAGTATGTCGACAAGTTATTTCGGAATTTGCAGATGAAGAATTCGAGTTAATTCTAGGGACATCAAAAAACACATATGCAGTATACAACTTTTTTGAAGAAGTATTACCACTTAGCTTCACAGCAAAAGAATTAAAAAAATAAAATTAAAGAGCAATTCTAGTATAAATAGACTTGCTCTTTAATCTTTATAAAACTTAATTATAAAAAAAAGTCGTAACAAAAGTTACGACTTGGTTAAGATGACCCGTACGGGATTCGAACCCGTGTTACCGCCGTGAAAGGGCGGTGTCTTAACCACTTGACCAACGGGCCAAAAATATAAAAGGCTAATTAATTAGCCTTTTATTAAATTAATGAGCCATGAAGGACTCGAACCTTCGACCCTTTGATTAAAAGTCAAATGCTCTACCAACTGAGCTAATGGCTCATGGCTGGGATACCTGGATTCGAACCAGGGGAATGACGGAGTCAAAGTCCGTTGCCTTACCGCTTGGCTATATCCCAATATTAGAATGGTGGGAAGAAGTGGATTCGAACCACTGAACCCTAAGGAGCGGATTTACAGTCCGCCGCGTTTAGCCTCTTCGCTATCTTCCCGGCTTATTTAAAATGGTGGAGGTTAACGGGATCGAACCGCTGACCCCTTGCTTGTAAGGCAAGTGCTCTCCCAGCTGAGCTAAACCTCCGTTCAAATGGTGACCCGTACGGGATTCGAACCCGTGTTACCGCCGTGAAAGGGCGGTGTCTTAACCACTTGACCAACGGGCCAAAAAATGGCTCCACAGGCAGGACTCGAACCTGCGACCCTCTGATTAACAGTCAGATGCTACTACCAACTGAGCTACTGTGGAATAATAAGTCTAATGCATTAGCAATAGACCTCAAA